>JAJRTT010000466.1 GCA_024278155.1 Bacteroidota bacterium
ATATATTGATAGAAAAAAGATGTATAAATTCAGGGCAAAATCCAATATCATACTAAGTGCACTCTCGTTCTTGTCTCTCATGGCGTTTATTGCCGTTGAGAACAGCAAAGTTGACGTGGAACAGGATTGGTATGCAGAAAAACTTGAAGCTGCCCAACTGGCCAGATCAGCGGCTAAAAACATCAAGGACTTCCGGCTTGAGAAAGGGGTTTTTATCGATGAGGTGAACGATCCGAACCAGACGGCTTTGATTGGGCAGGAATATACACAGATAACGACCGACCGTGGTTATATCGAAGCAAAGCTTTCATCCACCAACCCCAACTTTGCCGCAGTGATCGTACAATTGTTGAAGGACGCAAAAGTTGAAGAAGGGGATAATGTGGCCGTGGCAATGACGGGCTCTTTCCCGGCATTGAACATTGCGACCCTTGCCGCCCTGGAGACCCTTGGGCTGAACCCCATTGTGATTACTTCTGTTGGCTCATCAAATTGGGGTGCCAACGACCCTTATTTTACCTGGCTCGATATGGAAAACCTTCTCAACAAATCAAAGATATTCCATACCCGGTCCGTTGCAGCTTCCATTGGTGGTGGTTCGGATGTTGGCCGTGGGTTAAGCCCACAAGGAAGGGAGTTGATCGCCAAGGCCATCAAAAGGAACAAAATTGAATTTATCCATGAAGCACATATCGAAGAGAGTATTGAAAAACGGATGGAAACCTATAACGAACATAGCGGCGGGAAACCCATAAAAGCGTTTATCAATATTGGCGGTGGAATTGCGAGCCTCGGCAATACAATAAACGGAAAAATCATCCCTGCCGGCCTCACACCTTTTTTGCCCATGAAGAATTTTCCGGTACGGGGCGTTATCATCCAAATGGGCCAGCAAAAAACCCCGATCATCCATCTGTTGAACATAAGCCAATTATTGTCGAAATATGGGTTGCCCGATAGTCCTGTCCCCATGCCCGAGCCAGGGACAGGGGAAATATTTGTCCAAAAAAAATACAACCTGATTGTTGCTTCTATTGCCACCTTCATACTGATAGTAATTGTTGTCGTTGTCTATTTTAGCGAACAGAAACACCAGCGACTTGGTGCAGACCCCATTCCATTTTCTAAAAACCAAAAGGAAAACAGACGTGAAACGGAAGATGTGCCCATCTTGTGAAATAAAGCTTAACCCAATGATTGATATTGTAAACACTGTTCAAATGAAAAAAATACTGATTGCCGTTTTGGTCTTGGTTTTAATGGGTTCGGGATTGCTTGCCCAATCCGGAAAGAAAACGCAATACCTGAAACCAACGAATTTTCAGAAAAGGGTAACCCATGTGATTTCTGAAAAATCGAGGAACTATTACTCATTGAGCAACGATAAAGCCTCGGTGATAAGTGTTCGCGGGCCCGGGATACTCCGGGTGATTTCACGGGGAAGGTTTGTCCCCGGGGGAAAGGACAATATCAAATATGAAATACAATATTCCATAAACGGAGGGGAACAACAAAACGTGAAGGAAAACTATGTGGACCCTTCCAAAAAAGCGACATATTTGAATGCTTCATTGGGTGTCCCCGGCGAGCTTAGGGATTTTGAAATTGAACTGGGCCGTGGGACACATACCCTTGAATTCAGACTCAAGGAAAAAACGCCCCCCGTTGCGGCCCGTTATATTTTCAAGCCCACAAAGGCTAAGAAACAGGATTGGATTGCTTTTTCACCGTTGCGGCCAACGGAACCCATTGATTTGATCACAAAGGAACAAATCGTAAAGTACTATCGGTTTTCACTGGAAAAACCCTTGAAAACAGAAATAAACGGCCCTACCGAATTAAGGGTGCTGACCCGTATGGAGAACCATTACCAAATGAAAGGGAGGATACATTACCGCTTGCAGGTGAAAGAAAAGGGCAACGTAATAAACACATATCAACTCAGTAGCAGGCGTTCGGAAGTAACCACATATAAAAACAATAAGGAACTGATCCCCGGAAAAGCCTGTGAATTTGTGATCAATGTCCCCAAAGGAAGGCATACCTATGAAATTTTCCCTTTGGACAAAGATAAAAGCAAAATCCTGGGAAGGTTCCTGATCCCGGAAAAGGACGTGAAACTCGAAAAATAAATTGCGGATGAAAAATATTAAAACAAACTCCCATTGCTTATTCCATAAATCCGGAATGATGCTTTTGTTGGCTTTGCTGATACTTTCGGGCAGTTCTGTAATGGCTGCCGAAAAGAAAAAGAAGAAAAAGAAAAAAAGACCGGTTTATTCAGTTGGTTTTAAGTTGGCTGCAATTTACGATGACAATATCTTAAAATACTCCGATCAGTATCTGGACAGGTTTATGAAGGGGGAAGATGAAGGGCGGTTTCACATCGACACCTATGATGACGTGATTTTTTATACAGCTTTGCAGCTAAGCTCGTCTTTCTATATTTTTAGAAAAAGGAAAACCATTGTAAATGGGGAAGTCAGCCGAAGGACTTATGCGGTTAATAAAATCAAGGACTGGAGCTATATGGCGTTTGGGGTACGTCAGTACATAACCAAGCGGTTGAGTTTTAAGTTTTCCTATAGCTATATCCCTGAGTTTTATGTTCGGCATTTCCGCGACCGCCAATGGTTGCTCGTTTATGGATATGATCCGATCGTATTTCAACCCTATGCGTTTTCAAAGGATAATTACGGTTTCTGGATTCAAAATACGTTTTTCAAAAGTACGCGCATAAAATTTTCATTGTACTACGCACCCTATTACCACAATGAACATTATACTGAATTTGATAGTAAAAACTGGACATATGGTGCACAGCTATACCAACGCCTTCATAAAAAGATAAAACTGGAATTGGGTTACCAGTATATTACCTCTGATGCCAAGGGTTTCGATGCCTCATATCAGACCCCGGAAACAACCAATGGCCCCGATGCGACCTATGTTGAGGACAGGATTTCAATGGGGTTTGCCTGGCAATTGCCAAAACTTAAAAAAATGAAAAATAGTTTTGATGCAAAAATTGCGTTCTTGAACCGGTATTATTCGTCAAAACACCATCCTTTGATGGATCCCCTTCATACTGGCAGGGTCGATAAAAATATCCGCATGTATTTCAATTACAAGCTTAAGCTGAACAAAGCAATGCAGCTCAGGGCATATTTCAATTGGTATATGCGGGATACGGATACCGAAGCAGGCATAAACAAAGAATTTATCAGTAATGAAAAAGATTATCGCCAAAACATTATAGGTTTGGAGTTTGTCTATAATTTGAAAATTTAATCGCTAACCAAAGAAAATTTAATAGAAATGAAAAAGATACTTGAAATGAGAATGATAAGATTATTTGCGATGTTGTTGTCCGCTATGTTTTTGTTGAACAGTTGCGGCAAACCAACGGTTCCTGAAGTGGTAACGAAAGAAGATATTTCGGGTGGATATAAGATTGTGAACCGGGTGGTGACAACAGGATTTGCACAAGATGTTGTGATAAAAGACAATTTGGCCTACATAGCACAAGGTGAGGTTGGGCTGATGGTTGTCGATGTGGCCGACCCTGGAAACCCTGAAACCGTTTCGGTAAAGAGTGACGATGTCCGTGGATATTCAAGCAAAATTGCCATGAAAGACAGTGTTGTTTACATTGCTGCCGGAACCTTTGGCGTAACCGTCCTTAATGTTTCAAACCCGGCAGAACCTGTGGTGACCGCATCCAACCTCTCGATAAAACCTGCCAAAAACCTATATGTCATGGGTGATTTCCTGTTTACGCCCATAAGCGAGCAAGGCCTGAAGGTTTCCGATATTAGTTACCCCACGCAGCCCGATATCCGTGGAAATACGAAAACACCGGGCTATGCCCATGATATAGGCGTGACTTCGGATACAAACTTTATGATGGTGGCCTGTGGCGAATTGGGCCTGTCCATGTTTGACATAACCGATTTCCAGGATGGCTTTGGCGAATACCCTTTGGTGGCTACGGCGATTACTCCCGGTTATGCCGAATCTATCATCATCCTTGATGATAAATCCCTTGCCCTAATGGCATGTGGGACTGCTGGTTTGCAAATCATTGATTATTCCGATACTGCAAATGTGCACATTGTGGGCAGTTTTGATGGGCCGGGATATGCAAAGGAGCTGATTTACCGAAACCAGAAAGTTTATATGACAGCAGAAGAAGGCGGATTGCAGATTATTAATGTGGCGGATCCCACCAAGCCTACCTTAATTGGTTTGGTCAAAACCGAATATGCTTTGGGGGTGGATGCAGATAATGATTATATATATGTGGCAGATGAGGACGAAGGCTTGATCATTGTTTCTATTCCTGATTAGTTTAATAAAGGAAAACTCAACATAACTATAACATGAGCAATTTATAATGGAAACCCCCTTAAAAGGCTAAGGTTGTTCAGGCAATGTCAACTCGTAACATTTACTGCATGGTATATTGATTTATTGGTCTTTGTCATGTTTTTGTGCAAATCTTTATTTAACAATAGATAACTTGTGAGCAGCATCCCAAAAGAGAGGCAACGTTTTGATTTCATTGACCAGTTCCGTGGGTTCATTGGTGTGCTTATGATTGTTGGCCATAGTTCCTACTACCTCAATTCCATCTGGAAAAACCTCGATCCTTTCGACCCTCTTTTTCCTTCATGGGCACAATTTGCTTTGCGTTATGCAGGTTATTTGTGTGCCCCCGGATTTTTGATGATGGCCGGGGCAATGGTCTGGTGGTCATATCACCGACGGGTCGCAAAAGGGGTCCCGGATTGGACGGCACGATGGCATCTTGTTCAAAGGGGCATCTTTCTCATTATTGCCCAAATGACCTGGGTAAATTCTTCCTGGGGAGGGTTCAGAAGTTTCAACCCTTGGCATTTGGGGATTATCGCCTGTATTGGCATTTCCGTGATCTTCCTTACAATGATAATTGACAAAAGCTGGCAGATACGGCTTATTGTTGGTTTGGCAATTTTGGTGATCCATCCCTTTTTGTTGAAGATTACCTATCACCCTGAAATTGTTTGGCAAAAGGTTTTGATGCAGACATTCGTTGATGCAGGTAAGTTCAACAAATACCCGGTTTTGCCCTGGTTTGCCGTGGCAAGCCTTGGTTCGGTTATGGCAACCGGATGGCTTTCTATCTGGAAAACCGACAGGCAAAGGATACTTTGGGGCCTTGGAATTGCGGCAACCGCTATTCTCCTCGCAATTGTAATCCGTATGGGACGCGGCTTTGGCAATACATATCCATTTTCCGATTTTGGGTCGTACTCCTTTTTTCTCGACCAAAAATATCCCCCTACACTGTTTATGAACCTTTGGTTTTTTGCATCCGTGGTTTTGGGCGTCAGCTTGTTTATTGCCATTGGGAAAACAGCGCCAAAAATATTGGCAGTATTCAGCATTCCGGGAAAAGTACCGCTTTTTTTCTATGGGATGCACCTTGCGGTTTTTGGGGTTTTTATAAAACGCTTTGATTTCTTTTATCGTGAAGGAGGCGTGCTTGCCTCATTAATAGGCGTTGTGGCCATGCTAATTGTATTGTTGCCACTGTGCAAATGGTTTTACGGTGTAAAACGCCGCAGTAACAATTATTTTATCAAAATGATATAATGCGAAAAGGTTAAATATGAAAATTACAAAAACCATATTGTCAATGCCTTTTTTGATAAGCCTGCTATTTCTGGCCGGGACTGGATGTGGCAGCCGTGACGAAAAACCGGTTACCCTCGCTGGTTCAACCATAAGCTATCCTCCGAAGAAGGCAGATGGTGTTTCGGCAACAATTTCACTTTACAGGAAAACTGACAAAAAAACAGGAAAACGAATTGGCGAAGGTACCGCTTTTACCCTCATGGAAAAAACCAGGGTTCGTGCAATGGCCGATATTGCGAATCTTTCTTCCGAAAGGGAAAAGGAACTTATGTTCCATCTCAATTGGGTCGGGCCTAATGGAAAGTCACTTTACAAGAAACGGATTGGTGTTTTCCCCAACGATTCCTTATTGGGAATACGCAGTGCCATTTCCATATTGCCCGGGTCAAGGCAGCCAGGAAACTATAAAATACAACTTTACTTTTTCAGGGAACTGATTGCTGAAAAAAACTTTAGGCTGTTCCCTGAATTTAATCCGGCAAGCTTTTATCGGGACAAAAGTCAACCACAAATCGCTCTCTTCAAAAAAGCAGGCAGGAAAACCGGAAACGGGATTGCTGGGGATACAGTTTTCAAAATTGGGAAGAAAGGAAAAGTCCATGCTCTTTTCAACTTGGGTGACCGGATGGATTATGGTGCCCGCGAACTGCTTTTCCGCTTTGAATGGTACGGTGAAGGCGCCATAGCGTTTTACAGAAAACGAATTGGGCTTTCTGCTGAAGATTCTTCCCCAACAATAAAAAGTTCCATTTCAACAGCACCCGGTAAAAGAAAGGAGGGAAAATATTCAGTGAAACTTTTCCTGTTCAATAAACAAATTGCAGAAAAGAAGTTCGTGCTTTTAAAATAGATTGCGAACAAAAACCTTATTTTTTCCCCTTATTGATTTCTGTCATGTGCAATTCCAGATCGGAAAGAAAGCCGTTCAGGTTCCTGATCTTATTCAGTGGGATTTCAAACGAGGCCAAAATATGACGGATTTTCTTCAAATCTTTTACAAATTCCTTCTTCTCTTCCCCTTTCACAATTCCATTTACCAAAACAAAATAATCGGTATTTTTTTGCGAAGGGAAAAGTTTTCCATCGGGGTGGTGATTGGGGAAAAGGTAAAACGAAAGGTCTCTCTCGGCAGCAAGGTAATAATATAGGGGATAGGGGATAAGCACTTCCAGTTTCTCGTGGAAAACAGACAGGTCGGGGATCCGTTCCAGGTTCAGCTGGAAAACTTTGTTCAGGGTAAATGCCATCCAGTATTCCGGTTTATGGCACGAAACACCAAACAGGAAGTTATCCTCGCTAAAGTCAACTTTTATTTTGATTTTTTTCACCATCCCAAAACGATTTGAAGTTTTCAATTCACTTATTAACAATTCCTTGGTTATGCGGATTGAATTCGATGTTGCTTGAAAAAACGTTCTTGTACTATGGTTTGTAGCCGTTTTTTACTCAGATAGTTGACCTGTGCTGTTCAAAGTATGCTAATTCTTTGTCTTGATAGCCACTTTACTGCTGTGTGCTATGACTTGCTGTTCGTAAATCTTCAATTATTTCATTTGCAGTTCTGTCATCGACCCATGTACCGCAACAGGATGAAAAATCTCTTTCCTTTACAGTTTCAATTCCAATTGATTGAGTCAGTTTAATAATCAAGTTCTTTTTCGATTCATCGTCCCAATTTCGCAAAAACCTGAAATAATTATCTACTTTTCTATTTTCTATTACTGTGGGCATGTTTTTTCTACAAATTTACATTTTTTTTATCGAATTGGTCAATTATGCAATTCCGCCCTTGTTTTTTTGCCAGCACTCGGATAAAGTTGCATATTGCAGATTACAGGTTGCAGATGCTTTTCCCGTACTTTGTAAGCCATGCTAAATTGTGTTTATATGCTTCCCCGATATTTATCAGCTTATTCAATGCTTTTAGATATTGGTTTTCAGGATCAGGGATTTGTCGCTTTGCCCTCAATGCTGATCAATGCTTTCTCGGCAGCTGTCTGTTCTGCACCTTTAATGGAATAATCACGTCCAACCCCTTGCACCTTCCCATTTACAAAAAGGTTGACAATATATTGTTTGCCATATCCGTTTCCCACCTCGTCCACCACCTTAAATTGAATGGCGATCTTCTCTTTTTGCGACCATTCGATCAACTGGCTTTTGTAATTCGTGTTTTCATGCTCCAGCTTGTCAATGTCGAAATGGACTTCGATAATCCGGTGGATCAAGATTTTCCTCGTAAAATCATAACCCCGGTCGAGGTACAATGCCCCGATGAAAGCCTCGAAAGCATTTCCGAGCACCGACTTGCTCTTACTGTTGCGCATCAGCGAAGTCTTTACCAATTTGGAAAGCCCAAGTTTCATGGAAAGATTGTTCAATTGATTTCGGCTGACAATCTTCGAACGCATTTCGGTAAGGAAGCCTTCTTCTTTATATGGGTATTTCTTGAAAAGATAATCGGCAACAATGGAACTCAATACCGCATCCCCAAGGTATTCGAGGCGCTCGTTACTTATTTTTATACCACCTATTTTTTCTTTTGCGGCAGATTTGTGCCGAAGGGCCAATTGATATAAAAAAATATTCCCGGGAAAGAAACCGAAAATATTCCTTATGGATTGGGTCAATTCCTTATCAGGTGAAAATAAAACCCGTAAGAGTAATCTTAAATTCAAAATGGAATTTTATTCACTAAACTTTTTAAAAATAACCGAGGCATTATGTCCACCAAAACCAAACGTGTTGCTCAGTGCATAATCGAAAACCCTTTCCCTTCCTTTGTTGAACGTAAAATCAAGCTTGTTGTCAATATCGGGGTCATCGGTGAAATGGTTTATTGTTGGAGGGATAAAACTGTTTTGCATCGCAAGGATGGACGCAATTGCTTCCACAGCTCCGGCAGCTCCGAGAAGATGTCCGGTCATTGATTTGGTGGAGTTGATGGATATTTTATATGCGGCCTCTCCAAATAAACTTACGATAGCCTTTGGCTCTGCAATGTCGCCAACCGGGGTTGAAGTCCCATGCGTGTTAATGTGTGCAATATCGTGAATGCTGATCCCCGCATCCTCAATGGCAAACTCCATGGCCTTCATGGCTCCATAGCCATCCGGATGGGGAGCGGTCATATGATAGGCATCGGCTGTTAAGCCTGCACCAACTACTTCGGCATAAATTTTTGCCCCCCTTCTCTTGGCGTGTTCGTATTCTTCCAAAAGAAGACCGGCACCCCCTTCCCCAAGGACAAAACCATCACGGTCTTTATCAAATGGACGTGAAGCGGTTAAAGGGTCATCGTTCCGTGTGGATATGGCACGCATTGCATTGAACCCACCCACTCCGGCAATTTCAATTGCCGCCTCGGAGCCTCCACAAATAAAGAGGTCGGCTTTATTGAGCCGGATGTAATTGTAAGCATCGATCATGGAGTTGGCCGAAGAAGCACAAGCAGAAACCGTTGCAAAATTTGGCCCACGAAACCCAAACTTAATGGAGATATTGCCGGAAGCAATATCGGCAATCATTTTTGGGATAAAAAAGGGATTGAAATGAGGAGTACCGTTCCCGCGCACAAAATCACCCACTTCTTTGGTAAAAGTGGCCAGGCCACCAATTCCTGAAGCCCAGATCACTCCGGCGCGGTCAAGGTCAATTTCCTCTGTATCAATTCCTGAATCCTTCAAACATTGCTCTGCGGCAATCATTCCATATTGCGCATACGGGTCGTATTTCCGGAGTTCCTTCCGATCAAAGAATTCCTTCGAATCAAAATCCTTTAATTCGCAGGCAAACCTGGTGTTGAACTTCGAGGCATCGAAATTCGTGATCGGACCGGCTCCACTTTTTCCTTTGACCAGACTGTCCCAGTAATCGTCCACATTGTTCCCAATGGGCGTTAATGCACCAAGTCCGGTAACTACTACCCGTTTTAACTCCATAAACTAAGGGTTGATTATTTTGTGTTATCCTCAATGTAAGTTATTGCATCCCCTACCGTACCAATTTTTTCTGCCTGGTCATCAGGGATGGCAATATTGAATTCTTTTTCAAATTCCATGATAAGTTCTACTGTATCAAGGGAATCTGCACCAAGGTCATTGGTGAAACTTGCTTCGGGCGTAACTTCGTTTTCATCTACACCTAGCTTATCTACGATGATAGCTTTTACTTTTGTTGAAATATCAGACATATTGTTCTATTTTTAAGTTTGTCGGCTGCAAAGAAATGAATTTTATCAAAATTACGCAAGTTTTTTCAAACATCAAGTCTTTTTATTTTTTTATTTCCCGGGATGTTTCGGATTATGGAAAGTTATTTTAAACAGAAAACTTATCTTTGGTGAAAATTTGAAATCAGGTATGATCAGGCTCGCAATATTTGCATCAGGTAGTGGAACCAATGCACAGCAAATCATTGAGCATTTTAAGAGTAGCTCAATTGTTCGTGTTAACCGGATTTATTGCAACCGGAAAGATGCATTTGTAATCACCCGGGCACAAAATTTTTCCATTCCTTTTACTGTTTTTACAAGGGAGGATTTTTATCGTTCCCCAAAAATCATTGATGAATTGCAGGGTGAAAAAACCGATTACATCATATTGGCTGGGTTTTTATGGCTGATACCTTTGGGCATTTTGCAAAAGTTCCCCAATAAAATCATCAATATCCATCCGGCTTTACTGCCCAAATATGGTGGAAAGGGGATGTTCGGTAGCCATGTCCATGAAGCGGTCATAGGAAACCAAGAAAAAGAATCGGGGATCAGCATCCATTATGTGAACGGGAAATATGATGACGGGAAAATAATCTTTCAGGCAAAATGCAAAATCGAAAAAGGGGAAACGCCCGAAACCCTTGCCGCAAAAATCCACAAGCTGGAACATGCCCATTTCCCAAAAATAATTGAGAAAGTTGTGTTGGCGGTTTGATGTCTAAAAGGGCATTTATTTGTCTTTGCAGTTTTGTAAATCCCATATTGACTGCACTATATGCAAATAACTATTTGACTGATGTTGACCGGAAATGGTTTACTGGTTAAATTCTTCTTCTTCTTTGTCCATCCATTCGTAGAAGAGTTTTCCGCTATAAGCAAAAACAACAATGATAAGCAGGGCAATCACCCCCTGGAAAATCACATAATTGTCCCGGATGATATCTAAATCGAGAAAGCTTGAAACAAGGTTGATATTGATCATTCCGGATGCTGAAAGCTTTCCTCCAAAAAAGATAAGGGCCGCCAGAAAAAGGAATCCACTTATGATCAATATGTTTTTCATTATTTTAGAATGATTTTATTTAAAACTCATTTTTGATATTCAATATTGCTTTAGTTATTGATAATCTCGATAGGGCCAGGATTATTTTCAATATCATAAAACCAATATCCCATATTGGGCAAGACAAGGCAAAGTATGGGGCAGGTTGCCTGAAAAAGGAACTTTTTTCTGTTTAACCCGGAATATGCGATAGAAAACTGATTACGAACCAAAAATGCCGCAAAACATGCCACTTCGTTAACTTTTGAAGCCTCACCATAGCAATGGCTATGCTTTCGTTTCAAAACTTTATGTTTTATTGCATTTTTGGTTCTTATGACGAAGCCCTATTACATAATCCGGGTATAAAAACCTGATCAAAATACATTAGGAAAGACAAGAGAAAAGCCCCGTATTAATAATACAGGGCCTCCAAATCGTAATTATCGAAATTCTAATTGTTCATGAGCTTTATCTTTTTACCATAGGTCTTATCGTTGGTTTGAATGGAAATGAAATATATCCCATTTTCCATACCTTTCAAATCCATGGGTTTTATGAACTTGCCCGATGCGTTTTCTTCCTGTTCGTAAACGGAAACGCCAAGCATATTGTAAACCTTTATCGAAACAGCCCCATTGTAAATAAGCTGCAATTCGAATTCCCCACTTGTTGGATTTGGGAAAACATTCAGTCCAATTTCGTTGGACTCAATGATACCGGTACAGGCATCCACATAAATATCCTGGTCCACTGAGTTTTCACAGTTGTTTTCGACATAGGTATAGGTAATTGTATGAGTGCCAATCCCTGCTGTGCCCGGATCGAACATCCCATTTTCAACACCCGTACCGGAATATACACCTCCAGAGGGAGTGCCGCCTGTCAATTCAAATTCGGGCCAACCAACACAAACATCATCAAACTGTTGTAATTCCACTACGGGAACCGCATTTACCGTAATGTAATCTTCCATTAAAACCGAGTTGGTTTCCGTTCCATCCGAAACTTCCAGCTCAACATTGTAAGTTCCTATGTTATTGTAGGTCACTATTGGGTTTTGATCGGTCGAGGTTGCTGGATCGCCACCTTCAAATGTCCAGTTCCAGGAAGTGGCCCCTCCAACGGAAGCATCACTGAAACTAACTTCATTTGTTTCGCAAACCTCGGTCAAATCAGAAATGAATGATGCTTCGAGTGCACTCCCACATTCAGCTTCCTGGATTCCATGGCTTTCAAATTTTGTTATAAAGGTCTGGGCACTTGGTACCGGCCAAATGTCCTGTTCAACGATTGTATGGTCAGGGGCAATTAAAATAAAGGTAGGATAGGCACCAATTCCATAAGTATTACAAATGGCAGTTCCGCCACCTTCAACACCACTAATGGTAGGGAACTCAATTCCATGCAGTTCGTCAAACTCAATACAAGCCGCATCATCGTCTCCGGTATCGACACTTAATACAAAAACATCTGAAGTGTTGCATCCGAAATACTCGTAAGCCTCGCGTATATAGGGCGCGGTGCTGTTACAAGCCGGTCAGTCAACAAAGAAAAAATCAATACAAACGTATTGACCTCCATCCAATATCTCAAACAAATTAAGCTCTACCCCATTTACGTCTGTTGCTGTAAAATCAACAGCCTGGGTAAGCGGTGTTTGAGAAAAAGCAAGCGTAGCAGCAAAAAACATCGCCGCAAGAATCGTAAACTTTTTCATAATCATTGATTTTAAGTTGGGATTAATTTTAATTGTATGTACATCTTATCAGACAAGCAGGTTTAAAAAGGGGTTGTCTGAATTCAGAAAAAAACAAACTTCAAAACTTGTCCGTTTGGAAAAAAACACGGCTATGGCAAATAAAACAGCTATCAGATTTGGATCGGGTTATTCTTTTTCGAATAGTTTTTCCTTGATACGTGAAGTGAGTATATCTATGGCAATCTGGTTTTTTCCACCTTGCGGGATAATAATATCGGCATAGCGTTTATTCGGGTCGATAAACAAAAGGTGCATGGGTTTCACAAAACGATCATAGTGGTCAAGGACTTCTTTGAAGGAGCGTCCACGTTCTTCGATATCCCTCCAGATTATCCGCATAAGCCGATCGTCGGCATCGGCATCCACATATACTTTTACATCCAAAAGCTTTCGCAAACGGGGATTAGCAAGGATTAGGATACCTTCCACAATAATTACTTTTTTTGGTTCAACGGGAACGGTTTCTTCGGCCCTTGTACAAGTGAGGTAGGAATAAATGGGCATTCCAATGGTTTTGCCTTCTTTCAGATCATTGATATGTTCTGTCAACAAGCGAAACTCAATGGAGGACGGATGGTCAAAATTTATTTTTGCCCTCTCTTCTACCGAAAGGTGCGCATTATTTCGATAATATGCATCTTGTGAAATTACCGAAACGGAATTCGGTGGTAGGCTTCCAATGATTTTTTTAACTACGGTGGTCTTTCCTGAACCTGAACCACCTGCGATTCCAATGATTAACATCTATCCAATTTTCATTACTTGCAACTCACGTTTGTTCTTCCACATTCCCCGTGTAAAATCAGGGAACTTTACCGGCATTCCACCGTACTTTATGGATTTTCCGCTCAAGGCCACCACAGCGCTCATCATAACCGCATCATACACGTCCATGTCCGGTTCAATCCCCTTTTTCAAGGCATTGATCAAACGGAAATCCTCAAAATAGTCCATTCCACCGTGGGCAGCCCCGGATTTCTCACCGACCTTTTCCATCGACTTCCATAATGGATGTTCGTACTCTTCTTTATAATTTTCAAAATCCTCCCATCTGTGTTTTGGGCTTTTCCCTTCGATATGGATTTTAGGGACAGGGTATTTCCTGACAATTCCATTTGTCCCCTGGATCAGGATGTCCCGGCTGTAAGGCCTGGGGTTGCTCGTGTCGTGTGTTATTACAATTGTTTCCTCGTTTTTCGTTTTTATGATTGTGGTGACCACATCGCTCAACGTGAATATCTCTTTTGCCTGTTCGCTGTCCGGCCCAAAAATTTCTTCGGCATATTTATGCAATCCCCTTGTTTTCATTCCAAAAGAGACAAGGTGGTCAAAATAATTCCCTCGGTTTATGTCCATACATTGCGCAACAGGGCCTAAACCGTGAGTGGGATAAAAATCACCGTTCCCTTCCATGGAATGTTGCCGACGCCAAACACCTTCGCCGTTCATATCGTGCTTTACGGCCCTTAAATCGTGTAGGTAACCACATTCGCCATGGAGCAATTCACCGAAAACGCCTTTCTTCACCATGTTCAAAATCCGCATTTCCTCCCGGTCGTAATTGCAATTCTCCATCATAATGCAGTGCTTCCCGGTTTTCTCGGAAGTATCGACCAGGCTCCAGCAATCTTCGATAGTGAGTGCAGCAGGTACTTCTGTGGCACCGTGCTTCCCGGAATTCATTGCTTCAAGCATAATGGGCACATGCCATTTCCAGGGTGTTGCCGTAAATATCAAATCAATGTCGTCCCTTTCGCACATTTTTTTATAATCATGCTCACTGTCAGAATAACCATCTGGTTTTTTAAACCCGGCATCTTCCGACATCTTTTGGGCACGTGCCACACGTTCCGGTACAATATCCGATACGGCCACGATTTCACAGCCTTTGATCTGCAGGAAATTATTGTAGTGGCTGGTCCCCATTCCCCCAACACCCACCATTCCAATACGAACGGTCTCCAAAGGTTTTCCATTAAAGGGCCAATTGCCCAGGGCAGGGAGCATCTCCTCCGAAAAAGAGTCGAATGCAATACTTCCCAGGCTCAGTCCAAGCCCGGCCTTTGCGCCTTGCAAAAGGAAATTACGGCGGTTGAGTTTTTTGTCCATAAGCTGAATTCTTGTTTTTGTGAAAACGAAGGGGTAAAATTAGAAAAAAGTTTTGGGTCATGTAAGTTTATTTAAAAGTTTGAAAAAAAAACCGGGACAAGCTTTTTGCCCTACATTTGAATATTATTTTTGGGGAAACCATAACCCCGGACTTAGGGTTTTCTTATAAGAGTTCTTTAAAACCAAAAACATGGAACGCAGGAGACATCTTCAAAAATTATTGAAAAATCCCGTAACCCCCCCCTCAGCAAGTTACAGAACTTCAAGGCTGAACATTTACCTTCTGAACCTTTTCTGAGCCCTTTTTCGACGAAGCATTGCTTTTACGGGTTTTGACAATGGGCAGGGCGAAGGATAACCCGAAAAAACAAATCAAAGAAATTAAAATACAATACAAGGCCTTTTCGGGTTCTGGCAAAATGCAGAGGGGCGGACAACCCGAAAAACAGATCGATAAAATAGTTTAACCAAGATAATTTATAAGGTATGAAACACATGAAAAGAACAATTTATTTATTTTAATTGCAGGGGCAATGATAACAGTATGGTCTTGCACCAAGGAAAACCAGGTTGCACAGCAAGTGCAAAATGAAGGGCTTTTGCCCACCGACCTAAATGTGAACGCACTAATCAAAAACTTTAAACAGAAAGTTGCCCATTACCGCAAAAACCCCTCATTGAAAAGCGGCGAAAGCCTCCCCGCCGATTCTGCCCTGTGGTATATGGAAGCCACAATCAATTATTCCCATGGATTTCCCAATGAGCTTTATGAGGAGTTCCATACCGATACCCTTACCATAACCATAGAGAAAAATAGTGATGGGGATGTGGATTTGGTGGAGCTCACTCAAAAGTATGATCAGATGAAGTCAGATGTGGCTTTGGTTTACAATGCTTCAACTTACACAGAAAAGGGACTCACACTGGTTGACCTAACGGAGGTTTCAGAAACGGATAATGAACTCATCCTTTATGTAAAAAGTACTACCGGGAAGATAAACCCTGACACTACTACGAAAAATAATTTTATTGGAAATTGTGAACTTACAGCAATTAGAAAATGCTTTAAATGTTGAACGCTACGCAATATCATTCGGCAAATCAACTCTTGAATGGACATCAATAAATAGCATTGGAGAGGTAAAATTAAATACAATTGCACCATCATCAGAATTATATAAAAATAATGATTTCACCCTAATGCGAATTGATGATTTACCTAACAAACCACAAAAAGCGGAAATTAGAAAAGTGAAAGGAAATCAAATTGCAGGAAATGTTCAAAGAGTTAAAATAGATGATGTATTAGTAGCAAGGCTAGAACCTACAATTGTAAATAAAAAGAAAAATGAAAATAATCTTCTTGACCTTGACAATTGTGCTCTTTAATAAAATAATTGAAACAATAAGGATTGAAGAATAAAACGCACGAAAACCCAACAAAGAACCGAGCTAAAAACCAAATAAAAATAGTAATAAATTGAAAGTTTGGAACGTTGAAATGCCAAACGCACCATATTTAAAGCATTGGTAGCAAGTAGCGAAAAACAAGATAAATGAGTGAAATATTGAAATAGCCATTATTTAGAACTGTTTTAACAATATTTGTTGTCCACACTATTGTTCCACATCCTCATTTAGATGAGGTAACGGAAGAGAGGCATCTTGAACTTCATGAAAAATCAAATTCATTAATTGGAACTATCTTTGTTGAAATGACTTTTCACGAAAACAACGAACAAATTTTTTACAGGCAAATATTCAACAGTCCCGCCAAGCAAAGAGGAATTGAAAAAGCCGATTGAAAACAAAGGGAATAAATAAACAACAATACAATGAATGACTCAAAATTTAATATCGCGGTATTGATTGATGGTGACAACGCTCAATCAAAGCTAATCAAGGAACTTATAGAAGAGGTCTCGAAATATGGGAAAGCGACCATTAGAAGGATTTATGGGGATTGGACAACACCTCAAATGAATAGCTGGAAAGGAATAATCAATCAATACTCAATAAACCCAATACAAAAGTTCTCATATACTACAGGGAAAAATTCAACCGACAGTTCACTTATTATTGATGCCATGGATATATTACATAGCCACAGTGTCGATGGCTTCTGTATTGTATCCAGTGACAGTGACTATACAGGGCTCGCCAAAAGAGTCCGGGAAGAGGGGCTATTTGTTATGGGCATTGGACGAAAAACCACACCGGTCGCATTCGTAAATTCTTGTGAAGTTTTTACTTTCACCGAGAATTTAATGTCCGAATCGGAAGTATATGGGGGAAAAGGCACTGGAAAAGCAGAAATAAAGAAAGGCAGTCAACTTAAGAAAGTTAAAAACGCCGCTAAAAAAACGGAAACAAAGAGTAAATTTCCAGAACTTGACATCAGTATCATTGATAAGGCTTTTGAAATATCGATCAATGAAGAAGATGAAGCGTATATCTCTAAAGTTGGATTATCCCTTAGGAAAATAGACCCGAGCTTTGACCCAAGAACTTATGGGTTCAAAACCCTTACTCAACTTTTTACGAGTGTGGGCAAATATACAGTTGTCAAAAATGTAGTGAATGGATTAAACCACCCACTTGTGAAATTGAAATAACCACAAGGGACTTCTATTAATTAAAACAAACAACAAAAGGAAACAAAATGAAAAAAACACTGATTTATGTATTGATTGCCACGGCACTTATAAGCTGAGGGGACAATAAGCAGAAGAACAATAGCGGAAAACTGCCTGATACTGAAACCAAATCAGATAAATATAAAGAACTAAACATTCAAGCAAGGCAAATATTTGCAGTTTTCCCGGGTATAGCAGAAAACCCTGATAATGCCATTACCGATGAAAAGGTAAAACTTGGTAAAACATTGTATTTTGACAAAAGCTTATCAAAAGACAATACACAAAGTTGCAACACTTGTCATAACTTGAACACGTATGGAGTTGACAATAAACCTTTTTCGGAAGGGAACGATGGTGGACTGGGGGGGAAACTCACCCACAACACTTAATGCGGCATTTCATATTGCACAGTTTTGGGATGGGAGGGAACCGGATGTGGAAGCCCAGACAGGAGGCCCGATATTAAACCCAGTAGAAATGGCAATGCCCAATGAGAATGCCGTGATAGAAAAGTTATCCAAAATAGATGAATACAAAATATTGTTTTCAAAGGTATTCCCCGATGAGGAAAATGCGATAACATACAACAACCCAAAAAAAGCGATTGGGGCTTTTGAAAGAAAGTTGGTTACCCCTTCAAGACTTGATGATTATATTTCAGGCAATGACAATGCATTAAATGAAAAAGAAATTCTAATTTACGACTTGAAAACATTAAAGTTGAAAAGCAAAACTTAACAATTGAAATATGGAACAAGAACCAACACCAATATTAGGATTACTTGGACTTATTTTGTTTTTAGGGTCAATCACATTTTTATTAGGTGCAGTTTTCCAAGCATATATTCTCTACAAGAATAAAAAGTCAATTGGGAAATTATTACTGTAATATTCATAACAAGAATTTTGACAGTAATTAGCTCTTTATTTATTTGGTCATTTTGGCACTTACCGATTGACATAATGTTTATATTTCTGTATTTACCTGCAATTTTACCAGAATTAATTTTAAGTCCATTAATATTGAAACTTTTTGGAAATAAGATACTTAGGATAAAGCCGAGCGCACAATAATGTATATAAGGCATTGGGCGATAATTGGTTAGGTTGAAAGATTATGAATATAAATAAACGGCATAGTAAATTGAAAGTTTAGTGTTTCAAAACGCCCAACGCCTCATATATTCACCGTTTTCGGCAATACATTAACATTCTTGCACAAAAAATCATATTCCGAAATAGGATAATAATGAACAAGGTTTTTTTGTCCATTCTTGGCCTAGGCTCCTGACTACGTTTTGAGGTGTTGCCTGAAAGCCCCAAAACTATACTTTCTGCATAGGGTTTTGCCTACCGTGTCAACCACTCCTTGAAATCGCCAACCCTTGCTTTGCTCACGATCACATCGGTTTCGGGTGGGGGCCGTAGGTCGAGTTTCAGTTTGTAATTGAAATAATTGTGGATTTTATGGATAGCTTTTGCCGTTATGAGGAATTGCCTTGCCGTGCGGAAAAACTTTTTGGGCTCAAGGGATTTTTCCAGTCTATCAAGGGTGTTGTTGATGAGGTATTTCTTATCGTCGAAAGTAACAATGAATACCATTTTGTCCTCGGCATGGAAGTAGGCAATGTCGTTTGCATCAATAATAACCAAGCTATTTCCTTTATTCACCAGAAACCGGGAAGTGTAATCGGATTTGGAGGCCTGTATTGTTTCGATCAATCTTTGGGCATCAAAATTCAATTGTGAAGAAGAAAAACTGTTTCTTAGCTTTTTGTATTTTCCCAATGCCA
>JAJRTT010000467.1 GCA_024278155.1 Bacteroidota bacterium
CCGGCGGGGTCAGGCTCTCCATCATAATCAAGTGCAAACCCGAAATTGTCCAGTTCCAGTTCGTCCCCTTCGATTCGCCAAAGTGAAGGCCCCCAGTTCAGGTAATCATCGGTTTCAGGGAGTGTGTCGGCCTTTGGGAGAAACTGCATTGCGTAAGTGGTGTTCACCACAAAAGCCTTGTCAAGTGAAACGCTTTCGTTGGTGATATCGATCAACAGGTCGCTCACATCAATTTTGTCCCCACTGGTATTGAATAAAATGGCACCGGTAGAATCAATGTAAGTGAAACCTGAATTTGTCAGTTCTGCATTTTCAACACGAATATCGGCAAAATCGGTTGTAGAAATATCATCATCGGGGACAAACAGGGATTCATAGCTTATCTCGGTTTCACTGATTTCAATCTCCTTGCATGTGATGATCGTGTCAAGGTCCATAAAACCAAGGTGCAGGAATAGTTTCCCAATGTCCATTGTCAGGTCGAAACCCACTTCTTCATCACGGTATTCCACATAGGATGATTCTACAGAAAGCCTGTCAACACTGAATTCCCATGAACCGGTTTCGGTATCTTCGATTTGTGCTCCTTCCGTAGTTGTTGAATCGGTTGGGAATTGTGCCATGAGTTTCCCAACGTCCGCTTTCATGTTCTTAAGCTCGATTTTTCGTGCAATGATTTCGTGCTTTAAAAGCGGGAACAGTTTTATATTGACCGAAAATTCACCAAGATAGGCCAGTGTATCGGTTTTCCCTTCCCGGACAAGCACATCATGGACTATTATTTTCTTTGGAAACACCAGCCTGAAATAACCGATGGTGGTTTTTGCCTCAATTTGCCCGTTAAGGGCAGTTTCCACCTTGTCCCTTATTTTGTCCTGGATGGCAGGGATTCGGATAAGGAGTGCCACCAACAAAAGGGAAAAAGAAATAAAAAGAAAAAAGCCAATGATGGCCTTGATCAGTATATCCAAAGGCTTGTATTTGATCAGTCGTCTGATTGTTATTTCTTTTTAACGGTTTTCTTTTTTTCCCTTTCAGAAAACAATATGGCGTAATGTGCATTGGTTTCGCTTTGCGAAAGGATGACCTTGATGATCCCGGCCATGGGTATAAACAATATCATTCCGGAAACGCCCCAGATTATCCCGCCAAAAATAACGGAGATAAAAACCACAAATGCGTTGATCTTGAGCTTGTCGCCAAGGAGCCAGGGCCTCAAAACGTTTTCGTGCACCACATTTACCAGCCAAAGTGCAACAATCACCATGAACAAAGATAAGAGGGAATCTTTTGTTATCAATGTAAAAAGTGCCACGACCAGCATCCCTATCGGGTTTCCCACAAAAGGTATCAAATTTAATACGGCAAGGAAAACGGCAAAGAACAATGCGTAATCCAATCCGAAAATCAGAAACACAAAGAAATCCAAAATGCCTGTAAGCAGGGCCAAAATCAGCAAGCCCTGAAAGTAATCTTTGATTATGTCCATCGAGCCATATATCTTATCAGCAACTTTTTCCCTTTTCCCGTCATCCTTCACCCTCGACCGGATAAATTGTGGCACCAGATCGCCATAATAGAGCAGGAAAAAAAGGTAGAACATAACAAGCACTATGTGCATGATTTGTGTGCCAAAAGCACTGATAAATGAAAGTAGCGTTTCGGAATGTTGCCCGACCCAATCATTGATATAGCCTTTGTCGAAATGGTCGGGGATGTTAATGCCGCTTTCAGCAAGTTGCACCGAGAAATTGTGCAAGGTTGACGAAACCTTGCTGGTGAGACCGGGAAGGTCTTTGGCTATCCTGCTTAATTCCACATAAAAGAAATAAGCAAAAAGTGAGATGACAGAAACAATGACCAACATAAAAAACAAAATGATCAGTCCGGCGGGAATGATTGTTTTTTCCTTCATTTTTTCGATGAACCGATAACTCGCCAGGGCGATAAGCAGGCTCCAGGCCAATGGGATCAGGAATGCTTTGCCCACGACCATAATGATGACAATAAGCGAGGCCAATATAAGCTTGTGCGTGTTTTTGATGAGTGTACTTTCTGTTTGCATGGTATTTTTGTTTGGTGTTGAACTTAATCTATGGAGTTCTCAAATTCCCAAGCTTTGATGTGTTTGATCCCCTCAAAACTGGAAAAATCTATTTCATCCATACTGATGACAATTTTTTCCTCGTTGTCTTTAATTACCAGAAGATTGTTGAATTCCCTTTCGATTACTTTTTCTGAATTCAATAAATAGGATACCTGCACATAAAGCTTTTTATTGCTCCTCATTGCGATAAAATCTATCTCTTTATCGTTTAAAACCCCGACATTTATTTTGTAGCCTTTTCGTTTTAATTCCATGAAAATTTCATTTTCAAGATTGTAATTTATGTCGGAGGGTGTAAAACCAAACAAAAAGTTTTTAAAGGCAAGGTCGTTCAGGAAATATTTCCGTACACCACTAAGTATCTGCTTCCCACGTATATTGTATCTGTCCACTTCATGAAGAATCAGGGTTTGGAGCAAGTAGGAAACGTATCTGGAAACCGTTTCATAGTTGGTCTTTTTGTTCTGCGCCTTAAAATACTTTACAATGTTGTTCAGTGAAGTAAGGTTGGCAATGTTCACTATCAAGAAGTTGAAAATGTTTTCGAGCAAGCCGACATCCTTGATATTGTACCGCTTTATAATGTCCCTAAGGATAATGGTGTTTCTCAGGCTTTCCACATAATGCGAACTGATTTCAGGATCGGTGATGGTCAGGAGTTCGGGCAATCCACCGGTTTGTAAATATTTCAGATAAGATTCCTTTGATTGCCCAATGTTGTAATAGGATGTGTATTCGTAAAAGCTAAATGGATAAATTTCAAATTCGACATACCTTCCCGATAAATAACCGGCAAGTTCACCCGATAACAAACTTGAGTTGGAGCCGGTTATGAATATTTCATGTTCAGAAGTGAAATCCTGGGAATATGAATTGACAAATAGTTCCCAATTTTCGATATTCTGGACTTCATCCAAAAAGATATAGACCTTGCCTTTGACTTTCAGTTTTTGTTTGTAGTAATTCAGCAGGTTTTCTAAATCCTTGCTGCTTTTTATATCTTCGGCACCAATAAATTCCTTGTTCAGATAAAAAATATTATTCGGATCAACCTTTTTGTTGAAAATCAAAAAGTCGATTATTTGCCGTAGGATAAAACTCTTGCCGACCCTTCGCTGGCCAATCAGGACTTTGATCAGTTTATTGCCGACATATTTAAGAATGTTGCCAAGGTAAAGTTGCCTTTTAAAGCCAATATTGAATTTTTGGTTTTCCCACCAATTGTATTTCCTTATCTTGTTGAAAATTTGTTCCATTTTCCTAATTGCTTTATTTTTCCGCAAATATAGATAATTTCAAGTACACTTGAAAATATTCCTAAAAAAACAATAATTTCAAGTGTATTTGAAAAAAATGCGATTTTAGGCATTCTGTCAAGTTTGTTTGAAAAGAGTGCTGCCATAAAGCTGCCATAAATATTAATAAGTTATCCCGTTAATGTGCCTGGTTCTTCCGAAGCCTTTTTTGCCAAATACCTAAACCTGAAATACACAGCGATATATAAAACAATACCCAATACCAATAGGTTTATCAAAGGCATAATTATATGTTCAAAACTGCCGCCCATAACCGTGAGTTTCCTCACCGATTCGAGCATGGGCGAAATGGGCATCAGTTTCGACAACCACTGCAAGGGCAAGGGCATGGACGTGACGGGCCAGGAATACCCCGAAATCAGGAATATGGGATACGACAAAAAGGCAATCACCTCCATATACCCGATCTGGCTCCGGAAAAATGAGGCCACCAGCAGCGTTAGCAAGACCACCGTTATCA
>JAJRTT010000468.1 GCA_024278155.1 Bacteroidota bacterium
AAAAGGGAACAGCCCAAATTCATTGGAGAACAATTCAATGAAGGAAGGTGTGCGGTCAATATTGGCTTTGTTGGTTTCAAGGCATCCGGGATAATCATAAATAAAGTTTACTACCGGAATGGAGTCGCCCGGCAAACTGTCGGGATGTGCGTAAATCGTATAATCCTGATAATCGGAAACGGCCAGGAAAATCAAATAGTAGGCAGTGGGTTGGTGGGTGCGCCATTCGTAACGGGTTTTGTTGCCGGGCAAGGGGACTTCGGTAAGTATTCCCGGGCATGCTGCACGTAAACTTGTATCGACCGTTACAAAAACAAATACCGAATCGGCCTTGTCTTCCAGTTCCTGTTTGCACGGGAACCAATCGTGCGCATTATAAGGTTCGGCCATGGACTGGGTAACATGGAAGTTGCCATAGTTTGCGTCCACCGTGCTTGAAAAATAATTGGTGGAATATAGCTCGGGAGTATGATAATAAAGGTGAAATTCAAATAGCTCACCTTTTAAAACAGGGGAGGGGAGGACAATATAAATATCGTTGGAGGCATGGGTAAACGGGTATTTGACACCGTTGAAAAACACAGAATCGGGTTCGGGTTTATGACTGAGCTCGATCAGGAAAGTATCCATTTGAGCCGCAACGACCTTTGCAACCACAATTGTATTTGCCGTAAATTGATTACTGGTATCTGTTGTTTCCAGGTTGATATGGTAAAATTTCACATCGTAATCGAATAGTCGGACATTGGGGTTCATCACCGATTTCCCAATACCTTGCCCGTGAAATGCACGTTTGCAAATATCCTCATGGATCGGGGGTTCATCAGGGTTAAATAGTATTTCCTGGGCAATAAGTGAAACGGAAGGGAATAGGATTGCAAAAACAAATAATTTTAATTTCATAGCCGTGTAGAGTTGGGGGTTTATGATTTCAAAATTAATAAAAAAAGTTGAGTGTGATGTTTGTCGCACACCCATGGTTTTGCAATACCAAAGAAAAAGTGTTGAATTAGAGTTACAAATTCGCTCTCAATGCAACAATGAAATTCCTTCCGGGGGAAACTATCCCCGATGAATAGGGCCGGTAGCGGTAATCAAGGATGTTTTCGATACCAAGGTCGATTTGCAATTTGTTGGTGATTTGATAAAAACCTTTTAGGTTAAGGGTAAACCATGCCGGTGAATAGGGGTTTCCACCTGCATCCGTGGCGTACATATAAGGTTTGTCCCGTTCGGAGGCCGACAGGTTTTCATAGCTGATTTCCCCATTGTAATTTGCATAAACCTCTATCCTTGTTTTATTGGCCGTATAGGAAATCCCGGTACTGCCAAACAAGGGCGAAACATGGCGGAGAGGTTCATTTTGGTCGTCTTCACCTTTCATATAGGTAAGATTGGTACGGAAACCAAAACGTTCCGAAATATCGGTCAGGAAGGTGAAGCTCCCCCCATAAACCCAACCTTTCCCTGTATTCACCAAAGCCTGGACTTTGCTCATTTCCCCGTCATAAAGAATGGAATCCTGTCCGTTTGCCCAAAAATCACTGCGTACCATCACGTCATCGATGATAGTATAAAACAATGTAATGTCAAGGCTGGCTTTGTCATTGAAATTCTTGATTATTCCGAGATCGGCATTGTAGGCATATTCCGGCTTCAAATTCTCGTTTGGGACAATCACGTTCCCGGGCTCCGAATCAAATATCTTTGCAATGTCGTCCACATTGGGGGCACGGAAACCCGAACTCAGGTTTGTGTTCAACTGCCAGGAAGGATTCGGTTTATACACCATCCCGATGCTACCGGTTATTGCCCCGGTGTTCATCTCAATCGCATCATAAGGAAAATGGTAAAAACTTGTGTCGGTGAATTTTGAGTTGAGCCAAATATGGCTGTACCGCATCCCCGCCTGAAGGGTGATCTTTTCCGATAACCTTGATTTTAAGTGGGCATATAATGCTGCCCCAGAATAATCACTTCCCCCATCGGGATACCGTGTTGCGACTTTTTCTGTTTCCCCCGTATAAATGTCGGTGGATTTCCCGGTGGAGTTCACCTTGTTAAAAAAGCTTTCGATCCCGTAAAACAAAGTGTTCTTTTTTGATAAATGCTTGTCAAGGTCATAGTTCAAGGTGAAGACATCAACTGTTTCCGTGCGGCTCCTCAAATTGGGTTTTCCAAATTTCCGGTCGTTACGGCTCTCTTCTGCATTTTGATAAGCCAGGGTCAACCGGGCATTGTTGTATAACAAATTGGAGTCTGTCATCTCCAGGCCCAGATTGTGCATCATCCATTTTTGTGGCCCGTAATACCATTTGGCATATTTTAAAGTAGAATCGTTCTTGTATTGCAAAAGACGGTCGTATCGCGGGACATCCGATGTAGTTGAATAATGGAACGCATAATCCAGCATGAGCTTGTTCGACAATTTGAATTTGAATTTTTGCAGGATGTTCAGTTGGTTGTATGCCGAGAATTTCTGGATATTGGGTTTGTCATTCGTAAAAGTTGAATCTTTTCCGTTTACCTGATCGACATAATGCAGCCTCCGGTAATCCTCGTTCCCGACCGTCCCCATTTTCAAGTCATCAAATTTACTGTAGGAAACCGAAGTGAAGGATCCCCAGTTTTTTTGTGAAAACCCAAAATCGAAATGTCCCGTTAATTCATTGTTGGCCGAGGAGTATCTTCCCAGGGCATTCGTGGAGAACAAATGGGGTTTGCCCCCTGAAAGGACTATGCTCTTGGTATGGAAATCCATCACCCCGCCCAGGGCATCGCTTCCGTAAATAATGGAACCGGGCCCGAAAATCACTTCTGAAGTCTGGATGGAATTCGGGTCGATCGCAATCACATTCTGAAGGTTCCCACTTCTGTAAATGGCATTGTTCATACGCACACCGTCCACGACTATTAAAATGGAATTGGCCGCAAATCCCCTTATCATAGGGCTTCCACCGCCAAGCTGGCTTTTCTGGATGAAAACTTCATTGGATGTCCCCAATACGTCCGCTGCCGTTTGTGGATTGTAAAACTCGATTTCCTTGGCCTGTATGCTCGTGATCTTATTGGGTACCTCGCTCCGTTTTTGTTCCCATTTATTTGCCGCGATCACCACTTCGCTAAGGCCTACGCTGCTTTGCGTTAGTTTCACCACAAAATCCGCTTTGCTCAGTTCATCATACGGTAGCACATAATCCTGATAGGAGGTATGCTGGAAATACAAAACATCCGAACTGTCAAATTCGGACAAATCGGCTTTTCCATCCGGCATCGTAAGCGAGGTCTTGGATTGAGCCAGGTTAAAAATGGCCACATGTTCGATGGGCTTTTGCGTTGAAATATCAATGACAGTAACTGTTTGCGATAATAATAGGCTTGTGGGAAACAGTAAAAGCAAAAGTATAGAATATCGGGTCATCAATGTATTTTTAAGGGGGACAAATGTAATTTTTTTATCTAATTTGTTAAGAATAAAAACCTAATTTTGTAACATCTTTTATGCCAGAAACCGAAATGGTGGCTGTGTGGAAAAAACAATATGTACTACTGCGAATTAATGGAATACAATAAAAGAAAAGAACCCAAAATCACCATGCTTGTTTCAATGATTGAATGGCAAACACGAAAGCAATTTTGGCCACTAACCCCTGATATACGGGAGTATTGGAACCAAAAAATATTTTCCAAATGATGGCCGGTTATTTAGATGCGGAAACCTTTCTGGAAAGTGCTGAAAATGTTCCGGTCGTGGATGTGAGATCGCCTGCGGAATTTCAACAAGGCCATATTCCCGGGGCCATAAATATTCCCTTGTTTTCCAATGAAGAACGAAAGATAGTCGGCACGCTATATAAAAAAAACGGAAAAGAAGGTGCGGTCCTTAAAGGGCTTGATATCGTAGGGCCAAAAATGTCGGGTTTTGTGAAACAGGCAATACAAATTGTCCCCAATAATGAAATCCTCGTCCATTGTTGGCGCGGTGGGATGCGAAGTGGGAGTATGGGCTGGCTTTTTGAAATGGCAGGCCTAAAAGTGCACTTGCTCAAGGGCGGTTATAAATCCTATCGGAAATTTATCAGGGGGCTTTTCGGTAAGCAACTTAGGATAATCGTGCTTGGTGGGAAAACAGGAAGCGGCAAAACAGATATTCTAAAGTCATTGGGGAAAATGGGGCAACAGGTCATTGACCTGGAAAAATTGGCCCATCACAAAGGTTCGGCCTATGGTGCAATGGGCCAGGGGCAGCAACCAACGAGCGAGCAATTTGAAAATGACCTGGCCGTTGAATGGATGAAACTGGATTTTTCAAAAACCCTTTGGTTGGAAGACGAAAGCAAGATGATCGGGTCGGTTTCAATGTGTGAACCCCTTTATGATTCGATAAGGACGAGCGAGGTGGTTTTCCTTGAAGTCCCAAAACATATCCGTGAAAAAAGAT
>JAJRTT010000469.1 GCA_024278155.1 Bacteroidota bacterium
GGAGGACTCGCTTTCCAGAAAATTAGTACCCTACCCTATCGAAGATTTTACCGATTATATTTCGGCCTTTTACATCATGGTCATCGAAAACCTGAACCGCAACAATTTAACGGAAGATGATTGGAACAGGACTGTTTCCGTTTCTTCAGTTGGTATTACTCCCCGGATAAAAAAACTCACAACAGAGCAAAAAGAAATGCTTTTCAGGAGTGGAAAGGAAAGTACGGAAAGCTTTTTCAGGAGGTAAAAGTGTTATATGTATTTTACACTTTTTACTGAAAGTATAAAATGAACATGACAGAAATCACAAAACCCCACTAAAACTATTCAATTGATTTATTGATAAACGGGTATCATTATCCATATTACCAAATAGTATGCTACTACCTGGTAACTTACCACTTGGTAAGTTTTAAATAAATTGTTATATTGGACGAATCAATAAATGAATTGATTGAACAAAATTCAATATTGTATCAACAAATTGTAAATTCGTTGAGCAATACACAAATAAATTTCCTAAAAGCTTTGTCCAAGGGAGCTACAGGTTTCAACTCATCTGAAGTAATGAGAAAATATGCCCTCGGCACATCAGGGAATGTTACCAAAATAAAAAAAACACTTTTAAACAAAGAAATAATCGATATCAATGGCAATATTTCGTTCCTTGATCCCGCATTCAGGCTTTGGTTCAAAAAAGTGTTCAATTCAACTTCTTGATCTTGTCATCTTCATTAATCCCCGAAAGGACTTCAATGTTTATCCCATCAGACAGACCGGTTTCAATATATCGTTTTTCAAAAACCTGTTCACCGGTTTCAATTTCCACAAAGGCAGAATCATTTTCAAAATGGAGAAGGCTTTCACTTATGGCCAGTACACTGTCCCTTCTGTCGAGGACGATGTCGGCATTGGCGCTGTAACCGGCCCGGATGAAGATGCTATCGATCAAATCAACGGCGGCCTTGATTTCAAATTGGATGGCCCCGTTTTCCTCCACCCCTTTTGGTGAAATATGTTCGAGCTGTGCATGGAAGTTCACATCGTTGATGGCACCGATCGTCAGGATCAAATCCATCCCTTCATGGATCTTCCCCACTTCGCTTTCGTCCACTTTGCCTTCAAAAACCATTTCGCCCATATCGGCGATTATCGCCACGGTCGTCCCATCGTTAAAGGTGTTGCTTTCGATAACCGAATTTCCGATTTCGACAGGGATGTCCAATACCATCCCATTGATTGTTGAGCGAATGAGTGTATTTGTAGCCGATCCTGTATTTTTGGTCTGGCCCTTTTTTATCAATTGCAAGTTGTTTTCCGCAGACTCCAATTCTTCTTTTGCGTTTTTGTATTCCAGTTCCACATCTTCAAAATCTTTTTTGGGGATTACGTTTTGCTCCAATAATTTCTTCAATCGGTCATAGTTTGTTTTTGTGGTCGTGAGGTTTATTTTTGCCCGCTTCACCCTTGATTCGGCATTGTTCAGGTTCACCATGTTCGGGATAATGGCCACCTTGGCAATAAGTTCACCTTTTTTGATCATATTGCCCTCTTCCACATAAAACTCCTCGATAATCCCTGAAACTTTGGGTTTGATCTCAATTTCCTTGCGGGGGACCACTTTTCCCGTTGCAACGGTTTTCTTTATAATATTTGTCACCTCAGGACTTGCCGTTTCATAAACCACGGGTTTTTCTTTCGATTTTCCATAAAGTAAATAAATAGTGTACCCAAATATCCCAAGGACGATGACCAGAATTAAAATTTTGAAAAATGTCTTCATTCGTAATTTTGTGTTTTATGTTGTTAAATATTGTTTATTCATTTGCTTTTTCGATGCTTTCAGTTCCCGTGCCGACTTTTCCAGGTTCTGTGAACGCTGGAAGGTCGTCGGCCTACCCGGCCTATTCATCGCGCAAGGCGTCAATCGGTTTAATGCTGACGGCCCTCCACGCCGGGATCAAGCCCGCAAACATGCCCGAAACCACCAAGGCACCCAAAGCCCACATGGCACTCCCAAAATCCACTTCAGGGTTTGCAAACATATTTGAATTTCCACCAGAAGATGTTAAAGCATAGTTAATAAGCTCAAGAAGTCCAACCCCAAGTGCCAATCCAAAGTATCCGGCAAAACCTGTAAGTATAACTGATTCAACAATAATCTGTGTAATTATCACTTTAGGCGGTGCACCAATTGCCCTTTGGATACCAATCTCTTTTGTCCGTTCCTTTACAACGATGAGCATAATGTTGCTTATCCCGATCACACCGGCCAATAAGGTCCCCAATCCTACGATCCAAACCAGTCCCCGTATCCCTTTAAAAAGGTTGGTCATTTTGTTCCATTGCTTTTCCATGTTGAATGAACCTACCGCCCTTTTATCATCAGGATGGATGCCATGCCGTTTCCGAAGCAATTCTTTCGCTTTTTCTTCCAACACCGAAACCGGTACATCTTTTTTGGCCGTCATGGAATACCAGCCCACCGTGTTCCCATAATTATATACTTTTTGAAGTGTGGTAAATGGGATATAAATTGCCTGGTTTTCCTGAGTGGCCTGCTGGTCTCCCTTTTTTGACTTAAACATCCCAACCACTTTAAAATATACACCTTGTATCTGTATGTATTCACCAATCGGGTTTTCTTTGGGTTCGAACATTTCATCAAAAACCCTTATCCCGATTACGGCCACTTTCCTTTTTTCGTTAATGTCATTATAATTTATAAACCGCCCTTCAAAAATGTTGACCGGATCAATAATGTTGATCTCGGGATAATCGCCCTGGATTTGAAAACCCCCGGTCCTTTTTCCCCTCACAACATTGTTGGTACCATCACCGCCCCTTCCTTGCAAACGGGGCGCAATATATTCCAGTTCAGGGATATTGTCTTTTATGGCCTGTGTATCATCATTGTTAAACTGGTAAAACCTTCCCCTCGGAAATCCTTTATAAGGCATCGTGGTCCGTTGCGTCCACATAAATACGCTGTTGGTTGACATGTCGCCCAAATCCTGTGAAGCGCCATTGTACAAACCCTCACCGGCGCCCATCATAATAATCAACATAAAAATCCCCCAAAACACACCAAAGGCAGTAAAAAACGTCCGCCAGGGGTTTTTCCTCAAAGCGAAATAGATTTCATGCCATTTGTCTATATCAAAGATTTTCATGTGTTTACTTAATTATTGTTTTAGCGTTATTGCGAACGAAGCGAAGCAATCAGTTGTGAATTTAAACAGATTGTTTCGTCCTTCCTCTTTACTTCCATTTTCCCGTCTCTTCCAGGTTCTGCGAACGCTGGAAGGTCTTCGCTATTCATCCCTCAAAGCAACCACAGGTTTAACAGAAGCCGCTTTCCGTGCCGGGACAAAACCTGCCAAAGCCCCGGCAACGACCAAAACCAATGTTGCAAGCAATGCCACGGAAATATTCACTTCCGGATTGGAAAAATAATCTGTTTTGGGCAGGTTTTTTGAAACAAGCTCAAGCAAGCCCACACCGAGGACCAAACCAATATATCCTGCAAATGCCGTTATTAAAATAGATTCCTGTAAAATCAGGCTGATGATCGATCCGGGTGTTGCCCCCATTGATTTCCTGATCCCTATCTCTTTTGTCCGTTCTTTTACGACGATCATCATTATATTGCTCACTCCTACGATTCCCGCTATGATGGTACCGATTCCGATTATCCAGACAAAAAGCCGGATGTTCGCAAACAATGTCATGAACCGTTCGTATTGTTCCATATTGTTACAAATATGGATTGCCCGTTTATCTTCCGGGTTGAAATGATGTTTTTTGGCCAGCTCGTCCCTTATTTCTTCTTCCATCTCTTTGCTTCTCTCGACCGAAGCATCCCCAATTGTCATCGACATTGTCCCCAAACGGTTGCCACGGTTGAATACCATCTGTGCAGTGGAAATCGGGATGTAAATCCTCGACATATCACGGTCGCCGCCCGGATCGTCAAACACACCCACAACTTCAAAAGGGATGCCTGCCACTTTAATATATTTGCCCAGAGGGTCTTCACCTTTAAAAAGGGCTTCGTCCACAAGTTTCCCGATGGAAGCTACTTTTCTGTTTTCCGCAATGTCCACCGCATTTAGGAACCTTCCCTTAATGGGCGATAAGCTTTCGACAATTCCATATGCTGGGTGTGTACAATATATATCGAAACTGCCAAATTCATTTTTATAAGAAAGGGTATTGTTCTCCCAAATGGTAAACCTTCCCGATATATATTCCACATCATCAACTTTCTTTGTATTGTCATAATCATCGTTCGTGAACCGGATAGACCGACCGGGCTTATAACCCTGATACGCCATGCTCGTGATTCCCTGGTTGACCCAAAGTGTATTTACAGCATCGTCTTCAAACTCCATCCTTACGCCATTTTCCAATCCATAACCTGAACCCAGCAAAACAATAAGCATAAAAATCCCCCAGGCAACGCTAAAACCTGTCAAGAATGTCCTCAACTTGTTTTTGCTGATGGTACTGAATATTTCCTGCCATTTGTCTAGGTCGAACATTCGATGCTTTTTGTTTTTCTTTTATTCGGTAATATTTTTTCTCTGGCTCTTTCGCTTCGACTCTTCCAGGTTTTTCAAACGCTGGAAGGTCGAAGGCCTGGTCAGGCCATCACTTGTTCACTTAACCATTTTTTTCGTTCCCCGTTTGTGATGATGGAATCGATCAATCCATCTTTCAGGCGGATAATCCGTCCTGTTTTTGCGGCAATATCGCTTTCGTGTGTAACAATAAGTATGGTAATCCCTTCATCATTTATTTCCCTGAAAAGCTCCATCATTTCCATGGAGGTTTTTGAATCCAGTGCACCTGTGGGCTCATCAGCAAGGATTACTTTGGGCTTTGAAATCAATGCCCTTGCAATTGCCAATCGTTGTTTTTGCCCGCCTGACAATTCATTGGGCAGGTGATGTGCCCACTCTTTCAGGCCAAGCCTTTCCAAATACTCCGTAGCAATCATGTTCCTTTTCTTCCTGCTTACCTTCTGATAATAAAGTGGCAATGCAACGTTTTCAACCGCATTTTTAAAGGAAATCAGATTAAAGGATTGGAAAACAAAACCAATGAGTTTATTGCGGTACCATGCCGCTTTGGCCTCGCTCATTTTGCCAATGGTTTCACCGTTTAAAATAAACTTGCCCTGGTCATAATTGTCAAGTATCCCGATAATGTTCAACAAAGTGGATTTCCCGGAACCCGAAGAACCCATTATGGAAACAAGTTCCCCTTTATCTATGTTAAGGTCGATACCTTTCAGGACATGGAGGCTGTTTTGGCCGGTAGTATATGATTTATGGATATTGCTTAATTGAATCATAGTATTCTTGAAATATCCAAGACAGGAATCATCATCTGTGCCATTGAAAATTTATATCTGTATTTCAGTGATTTAAAACAAATATTGTTTTTCTGAAGATAAAACAAAGTGTTCAAAAAAATGGAGAAGTGTACGCTGGCGGGCAGAAAATGAAAGACAACTATTTGCAAATAACTTCAAATTGCGCAACCCACATTCAAGAATCAGAATTAATAATTAGTTTTGTATCTCAATTTACGAACAATGCCCGATTTAAAGACCCATCTTTCAAAAAGCCTTTTCTGGGATGTTGATTTTGAAAAAATCGACTGGGAAGAGAATGCGCCTTTTGTGATTGAACGGGTTTTGATGAAAGGCAAATGGGAAAACTTCAAAAGTATTTTGGGTTTTTATGGAAAACCAAGGATAAAAGAAATAATCGTTAAATTGAGGTATTTGGATAAAAGGACATTGCAGTTTTGCAGCGTTTATTTTGATATCCCCTTAAATAAATTCAGATGTTACAATATCAAGCAGTCGAACCGGCCACATTGGGATTATTAAAAAAAACTGATTATTAAACCATACATCGAAAATTTTTGTTGGGGGTACAGCATTGGCATTACATTTAGGA
>JAJRTT010000470.1 GCA_024278155.1 Bacteroidota bacterium
CAGGTAACTTTCATTGGATGGTGCCGGGCCAATATAATATGCCTCGTCCGCAAATCTCACGTGCATGGAATTACGGTCGGCTTCCGAAAAAACCGCTACGGAAGCAATGCCCATTTCACGGCAACTGCGCATGATACGGATGGCAATCTCACCTCTGTTGGCAACAAGTATTTTTTTTATCATAAAATGTAAGATTAAAATCTGCTTTGTGTTCAAGCTTTATAAGCAAAGTGTGCATATGTGATTTCCTTATTAAGAAGCGGTAAAAATAATATTTTTTTTGATTGGTATAATAAATTCTGTACATTTGAAGATTAAGAATAAATAGTATCCTTCCTAAATTTCAATATTATGAAACCTAAATTACTAATTTTGTTTTTATTGTCAAGTTTCATTCAAACTATTGCACAGAATAATTCTATTTCGCTTGTCAATCATTGGGCAGATGGCCCTTGTTTAAGTTCTTATGAAGATCAAGGCCTTTTGTACATAGGAAATGGTGGTCATTTGGATGTACTGGAAATTGATAGTATCGGTAATCCGGTTTTAATTGGCTCTGTTGTTACATTTTCAGTAGTGAAGGATATTTTTGTATTGGATTCATTGGCATATATTGCGGGTTATAACCTTGGTTTACAGATAATAAATGTTTCTTATCCTGCCGAGCCTGAAATAATTGGTTCAATTGACACCCCGGGTACAGTACTAAGTGTGTTTGTTCTTGGAAATCGCGCTTATCTTGGGGAGGATCACGGAATAAGGGTTGTTGATATTTCCAATCCCTGGTTTCCGCAATTAGAAGGCTATTATTCTTTTGGATCCTACCCCAATCATTATGCCTCTGATCTTTGGGTTGTTGGTGATATTGCTTATGTTGCAAATAGTAATGGAGGATTGAAGGTTTTGGATATTAGTGAATCAAATGATATTAACGAAATTGGGAGTTTTGATGCCTTACATTCTCGGGGTTTATTTGTTGAAGGGGAATACTTGTACCTTGTTAGTCTATTGGGTGGATTTTATATTATTGATATAAGCGATCCTGGTAACCCAATTGAAGTATCTGCATCTCCATCGGGTTACGGGGCTTATTCCTTAGTGAAAAGGGGTGGTTTCCTTTATACTTCTGGAATGTCTGTTTGGGATATAGGTGATTTGAGTTCCCCAATTGAGGTGGGAAATTTTTTCGGGAGCACATACGACAATGTTGATATTTCAATGTTGGGTAATTTCGTATGTCTTTCTTCTAAAAGCAATGGGTTGAGGACAATCGATGTTAGCAACCCTTATACGATCCATTCAATTGGGAACATAAGTACAAGTGGGTCGGCACGGGATGTTGTTGTGATTGATGATTATGCATATATTGCAGATGGATCTGAAGGTTTGCAAATAATAGATGTTTCTGAACCTGCTGAACCACTTCATATTGCACAATATTATTCCAATGGATATGCATCATATATCAGAGGGGATGGGGATTTTGTTTATTTGTCTGATTATGATGTTTTTCGGATTATTGATGTTAGCGACCCATATATACCAAATGAAATAGGGGTATATTCACCAAACAATATTGTCAATAAATTTGATATCTCAAATTCAAAAGCATTTATATGTTCAGGGTGGGGATTAAGGATCCTTGATATTGCTAACCCCTCCATACCAACTGAGATTGGTACTTATTGGACCGAATTCATGCAGTATCCGACTACTGTCAGCTTATCGGGTGAAATAGCCTGTATTTTTGTTTATGATGAACTTGGAATTGTTGACAATGGCTTGCATTTTGTTGATGTAAGTGATGCTTCCGAACCAGAATTAATTGGGTTTTTACCTATTGACGGGAATGTCATGGATTTGATTTATAAAAACAACTTGGTTTACATGGTGAATGATTCTGGTAAATTTATTGTGCACGATGCAAGTGATATTTCTCAACCCGTTGAAATAAGTTCCATGCAATTTGACTATCCCATGACAAGTATTAAGGTCATTGATCAAAGAGCTTATTTGGTCCCTGCAGAAACGGGTGGTGATCTTATTATTGTAGATGTCAGCGACCCGTATTCTTTAATTGAAATTGGCAACTATAATAAAATCAATCATTTTTCTAAAAATGTTTTCATTTCCGATACTCTTGCTTATATGGCCTCAACATGGTCGGGCATGCATATTTTGGATGTTTCGATGCAAGGGGAACTCACCTTAACAGGGAGTTATGAAACACGGGGTGCATCCAAGGAATTTGATATTTCAAATAACGTTTTGTACTTAGCTAATGGAGGAGGTGGAATGGGTGTTTTTGATGTCGACAGCTCAGGTGTTTTTGAAGAAGTTGGTTTTTTTGAATTTGATGGAGATGCAAATGGTGTCGTCGTAAGTGGTAATCATGCTTTTATAGCTGATAAGCAAAATGGTTTAAGGATCGTTGATGTCCAGGATATAAATAATATGGCTCAAGTTGGATTTTGTGATGTATATGTTCGAAAAATCGATACCCAAGGGGATTTTGTATATACAGTTGGAAGTTCGGGTTTACAAATAATTGACATAAGTGATATTTTTACACCAGTTCTGATTGGATCAATAAACATTGGAGGGGCTGGTTGGAATATTACCGTGAATGGTTCTTATGCCTATTGTGCTGATGGGAACAATGGTTTGCAAATAATAGATGTCAATAACCCAAGTTCACCTTTTGAAGTTGCTCAATATTTTTACGGAGACAATGTTTTCGATGTTGAAGTTGTTGATACGGTTGCATATCTTGCACATGGAACTACTGGTCTAAGACTTTTGAATGTTGCTGACCCGTACAATCCACAAGCATTGGGTTTTTACGTTGATGGTAATGTCAAGGGGGTGAGGGTTGAAAATGGCCTTGCCTACCTTACGGTACAAGATTTTGGCTTACGGATTGTTGATGTTTCCGACCCTTTTAATATCTTTTTGGTTGCAGAATACCCGTCTGGGAGTGAACCTTTTGATGCGATATCATTTTATGATTATATTTATTTAGCAGATGGTGATGATGGTATCCATGTTTTGCAACCTGATTTTTCGACGAATATTGAAAACCGGAAGTATGAAAATTCTGTACAAGACTTTGAATTGCTTCAGAATATCCCAAATCCATTTTCGCAAATAACCCAAATAAGGTATAGGGTTTTTGTGGAGGGGAAGATGACCTTAATTATTGTTGACCTTTTTGGGAACAAAACAGTATTCTTTGAAAATCAATCAACAATACCTGGAGATTATGTAGTAGAGATTGAAAATGATGATCTTCTTAATGGAATATATTTCTATCAATTGTCAAATAGGAAACAAACAATGGTTAAAAAAATGGTCAAGTTATAGTTGTTTCTTTAGGGATTTGGTTTTGTTTCTGTTTAATTAATTCTGCAATTTTCTTACTTTCGCCCTCAAAATAAGAAATAATCCCCAATGGCCCTAAACTATATTTGGATAGCGTTTTTCCTCATTGCCTTTGTGGTGGGCTTGATACGCCTTATCTTTTTTGGGGACGTAGAGGTTTTTACCAATATGATCAATGGCACATTCGATTCAGCGAAAACCGGATTTGAGATTTCATTGGGATTGACAGGCGTTTTGACTTTGTGGCTTGGGTTGATGAAAGTAGGGGAAAAGGGTGGGGTCGTGAAAATATTTGCGAAATTGATCGGACCCTTTTTCAGTAAAATATTCCCTGGCGTGCCAAAGGATTCCCCTGCAATTGGTTCTATGATGATGAACGTTTCGGCCAATATGCTGGGACTTGACAATGCGGCGACCCCAATGGGATTAAAGGCCATGCAGGAACTTCAGGAAGTAAACCCAAAAAAAGACACTGCTTCCGATGCACAAATCATGTTCCTGGTGCTGAACACATCCGGCCTGACGATCCTTCCCATAAGCATCATGGTTTACAGGGCGCAAATGGGCGCCGTGAACCCATCCGATATTTTTATCCCGATTTTACTGGCCACTTTCTTCTCCACGATTGCCGGGCTTTTGAGTGTTGCCTATTTTCAGAAAATCAATCTCATGGATAAAACAGTACTTGCATATCTTGGTGGGTTGTCGCTGATAATTGCAGGGGTTATCTGGTATTTTTCAACTATATCAAAAGATGAAATAGCGGTGATATCCTCGGTGGTAAGCAACCTGTTGCTGTTTTCGGTCATTGTTTCGTTTATCTTATTGGCCATCCGCAAAAAAGTAAATGTTTATGAAGCTTTTATCGATGGGGCAAAAGAGGGGTTTTCGGTGGCCGTGAAAATCATACCCTACCTTGTTGCAATCCTTGTTGCCATTGGGGCTTTCAGGGCTTCGGGCGCCATGGACATGCTGGTCGATGGGATGAGATATGCTATTGCGGCATTGGGCGTAAACACCGATTTTATCGAAGCCTTGCCAACTGCATTTATGAAACCCTTGAGCGGTAGTGGTGCACGTGGGATGATGGTGGATGCGATGCGCACTTATGGCGCCGATTCGTTTATTGGCCGGGTGGCTTCCACGGTACAGGGTGCCACAGATACCACATTTTATATTATTGCCGTTTATTTTGGTTCGGTGGGCATAAGGAAAACACGCTACGCCCTTACTTGTGGGCTGATTGCAGACTTTACAGGAATAATTGCCGCCATTTTAATGGCCTATTTGTTTTTCCATTAATCGAGAAATTCTATCCGGATTGGATCTTTGGTGCTTAGCCCAAGCAAGCCCGAAGCATTCCCTTGGTTGATCGCGATTTCGAGATGTCCGTTGGATCCGAACAAGGCCAATATCTCCCCAATGGGGACATCTGAATAGGATTCGCTTATTTTTTTGATTTCATAGGTGCGGAAGAAAATGCCAAACTTACGTTCCTTGCCCACTTCGTCAAACAGGGGTTTTTTGATATTTGTTATAAGGTTCTGGTAATTGTCGATATGGATAACATGGCCTTTCAAAAGATTATGGTCGATTACCGGATGCAGGAGGATTTTCTCCAACAGGCCGTCTTTCGGAGTCCCGAGTTCTTCTACCTTTTTTCCTGCGGCGAGATGGGTTGCGGCTTTCACAAAACGGTCGCGGGCAGAGAAAGTATAAAAACCAGAGTCTTGTGGAATTGTCAGTTCAAAAACCTTATCGGGCTTTTCATCAAACAACATCGAGAAAATCCCGTTGTCGGTACCGATAAAATACTGCCCTTCGTTTTCGACAACCGAATGGGGATGTATTTCGGATTCTTCGGTATTAACGGCAATGATGTGGACCGTCCCTTTGGGGTAATACTTATAGCAATTCCGAACGACAAAAGCGGCCTGCTCAATTTCAAAGGAAGCAATATTATGCGTAATATCAACAATATTTACATCGGGCATTTTTTTTAGGATAGCCCCTTTTACCGCTCCCAAATAATGGTCTTTTAAACCCCAGTCGCTTGTTAAGGTGATAATTGCCATAAAATAATTGCCTAATGATGTTTAAAATCCATTAATTTTGAAGTCTCAAAAGTACAAATATTCAGATTGCCGTGAGATATAAATAGGTCTTTTGAATTAACAGCTTAATGAACATTTTATGAGTGACCGCTTAATCAGTATTGCTTCTTATAACCCACTTGATATTTATGGGGTTAACGATAAATACCTGGAAGAAATCAAGTCCCTTTTCCCGAAAATAAAAATTATTGCCAGGGGCGAGATGATCAAAATAATGGGGAACAATGATGAGCTTGCGGTTTTTGATGATCGGTTTTCGTTGCTCCTTGTCCATTATGATAAGTTTGGGAAAATCACCGACCGCGACATTGAACAGATCATGGGGGATCTGCCGAAAGGGGATATCAGGGCTTCGGAAAAACTGAAGGATGATATCCTTGTTCATGGCAACGGGGGGAAGTTGATCAAGGCCAAGTCGGTAAATCAACAAAAGTTGGTGGACAGCTCGCTCAAGAATGATTTATTGTTTGCCATTGGCCCTGCCGGGACCGGAAAGACTTATACTGCTGTGGCATTGGCCGTCCGCGCCCTGAAAAACAAAGAGATAAAACGGATTATCCTTACCCGGCCGGCTGTGGAGGCCGGTGAAAACCTGGGGTTCCTTCCCGGTGATTTGCGCGATAAGCTGGATCCTTATTTGCAGCCTTTGTACGATGCTTTGCGCGATATGCTTCCGACCCAAAGGCTTTTGAAATACCTTGAAGATGGCACCATCGAAATTGCCCCGCTCGCTTTTATGCGCGGGCGTACTTTGGACCACGCTTTTGCAATACTTGACGAAGCCCAGAATGCTACCGAAATGCAAATGAAAATGTTCATTACGCGTATGGGCCGATCGTCCAAATTTATTGTAACGGGGGATATTACCCAAATTGATTTGCCCAGGAAACAAGCCTCAGGATTGAAACAGGCTGACCAGATTTTAAAGGGAATCCCGGGAATTGATTTTATATTTCTTGATGAAA
>JAJRTT010000471.1 GCA_024278155.1 Bacteroidota bacterium
ATATGCATCGTAAAACCCAGCCTGTTTAGCCCTAACTGTATGCCCGAAATACTCATGTTGTGCACGAAATGCCCATGCATTTAATTCAAAATCAATATACCAGAACTTAGCAAACCGATATGCCATGTTCCCCAATTTTCCAACCACTTTTTTTTCTTTAAATATATTAGTGGGGATATAATTTTTGTCAAGTGTAGCATAAAGGTAATTTGCAGAAATCAGGTTTTCGGCACCGGAATGTGCCGAAAAGCCCTTCTCGTACATGAAGGTATATTTTGCCTGTGAGAAAAGCAATACTGGAAACAGTACAAACAGGATTATTGGTATTGACCGCATTCTATACATTTATCAAAAAGCAAGATAACTATCAAAAACTTTGCTAAGAAACCAATTTTTGGCCAACCATTGGGCAAACATACTAAAGAAGGAAGTTATTGGTATAGATTAGTCAGCAGATTTATTGAAATCTTATCGCATCAAAACAATCTCCCCATCAATACTTTGGTTTCCGGCCGTAAGCTTACAAAAACAAATACCGCTTTTCAAATCCGCATTTTGCGTGGAATCCCAATTAATGGTATGTTCCCCCGTAGTTAAACTTTCATTGGCCAAGGTCGTAACCTTTTGGCCACGCTGTTATAAATGGCAAGGACAAAAGTGCGTTCTCCCCGGGCGACATTTGGTGGGTCAACCTTTTCCCCCGTGGCTTTTGCTGGGAACACAATGTGTTTGAAATTCCAAAAAGAATGGAAATAACGAGAATTGAAAACGTAATATTTCTTTTCATAATAAACAGGTTTTTTGATACTACTATTGAGACTAAAAGGGCTGTAATTTGGTTGCGCAATCCCCATTATACTATTTTAAGTATATTTCATTCCAAATATAAAACAAGCAATTCAATATTTTATATCTTTGCACCTCATTAAAGAAAAAAATCATGATAGCAAATATTCTTATAGGTATGATTGGCCCATGGCAAATCGGCCTCATAGTCCTGGTGGTATTATTACTTTTTGGTGGCAAAAAAATCCCTGAAATGATGAAAGGCATGGGAAAAGGCATCCGTGAATTTAAGGATGGTTTGAACCCTGACGAACAAAACAACTCTGGGAATGGTGATGTAGCTGAAAAGAAAAATTAGCATTTATCTTTCATCCAAATAGTTGGTTTTTCCTGAATTTATGGGTGGGAAATGGATGCAGGTATTTGTTTTCCCACGTATTTCGTTTCAATGGTTTTCCCTTACATAATGGTTATTTCAGAGCCATATTTCTATTCACTTTTTTCAGTTAACAAATAAGTTTTCCCTTTTGGCGTTATCCTTTTTTAATCCCTACTTTTGCAACGATATTGCGTGATTTCCGTAGAGTGTTTATTATCACTTTTTTTTAAAACAATCCTAATGACGAAAAATAAATTAGCCGCTCTCATATTCTTTATTCTTATTTATTCCTTTAGTGGTTTTGCCGCTATTATTTCCGAATCTGATAGTACATTAGTTGAAGATTCTTTGAAGATTCAAATCTCAGAAATCCAGGAACAGAACATTGCTGATCCTGAAATCCCTGTTGAAGAAAACAGAGTAATCTTAAGCATGTTGGATAGTCTTGTAAATTTAAAGTTTTACACAAACACGAATTTCACATCTGATACCAACATACTGAATGTTTATAATTTCCCAGCGGATTCCATTCCCGTTTATTCCGATTCTGTTTTAGCCGAAAGAATTGAAAACCTGAACATCCAAACCCCTTTCGAGCTCACGTTCAACAAAAACGTCAAAAATTACATTCGGACCTATTCCGTAAAAAGACGTGAACTCACTTCAAAGGTTTTGGGATTGTCCGAACTCTATTTCCCAATGTTCGAAGAGCAATTGGACAAGCACAATATGCCCCTTGAACTAAAATATCTATCTGTTGTTGAATCGGCACTTAACCCAACGGCCAATTCAAGGGCTGGTGCAAAAGGGCTGTGGCAATTTATGTACCGTACCGGAAAAATGTATGGATTGAAATCCAATTCCCTGGTCGAGGATCGTTTCGACCCATGTAAATCCACTGATGCAGCCTGTCGCCACTTACAGGATCTTTATGATATTTACGGAAACTGGTCGTTGGCACTTGCTGCGTACAATTCGGGTGCAGGAAATGTGAACCGGGCCATCCGCCGTGCAGGTGGAGTGAAAAGCTATTGGGCAATCTGGCCTTATCTACCAAGGGAAACAAGGGGATATGTCCCGGCATTTATTGCGGTGGTCTATATCATGAATTATGCAACGGAACATAACCTTTATCCCATCAGACCGGATTTCTTTTTTGCTGAGACCGATACCGTTATGGTAAACGATGTGTTGTCGTTCGACCAAATTTCCGAATTGATGGGAATCCCGATAGCAGACCTCAAATATTTGAACCCAACCTATAAAAGTGGCATTATCCCTTCGACCAAAGACAAGAAATATGCTTTGACATTACCGGAAGAATATATTCCATCCTTTATCGACAGGGAAAAAGAGCTTTATGATTATAAAAGTAAAAAGGGAATTGAAAGGGAAAAGCTATTGGCGGAAATCAAAAAAGCCAGGGAGCGGAATATCCATTATGTAAGGTCGGGTGAAAGCCTTGGTCTGATAGCCCAGAAATACCGCTGTTCGGTGCGCAGCCTGAAAAGTTGGAACAATTTAAGGAGCAGCCGGATTTATCCCGGACAGAAATTGGTGGTGTATGCACCGGGCTATACCGGGAAACGCACCGCAAGCACTTCAAAAGCAATAAATACCAGCGGACGGACCAAGGATTATCATATCGTAAAGAGTGGTGAAAATTTAGGGTTGATCGCAAAAAAATACAACTGCAGCACAAGTGACTTGAAAAAGTGGAACAACTTGCGCAACAACACCATCCAGCCAAAACAAAAGCTAATTGTGTATGCCCCGACAAAAAAACCTGTGAAAACGACCAGTACAAAAACCTCTTCAAAAAACGGCAACAACTATGTTTACCATACCATACGAAAAGGGGACACTTTATGGGACATTGCCAAACTTTATGACGGGGTTACGGTTGACCAAATAAGGAAACTCAACCATATCAATAATTCCAAAAGGTTAAAACCCGGCGATAAATTGAAAGTCCAGCTTAAGGGATAGATTGCAACGGAATGATATGACGAAGAAGCGATTCGTCAAATGAAAGGGTAAAAAAGGATTCGAAAGTTTCTTGTTTAAAATCTGTGGAAACCCACCATCACCTGCATCTTTAAAGTGAATGGGCAATTAAATCACAAACACGGCCCTAAATTGAAACACATTGCTTTTATTTTTAAATTTGCATTGTTTAATTCCATTCTTTAACAACCGGGCTTTATGAAACGAACAGTTTTCCTAATATCAGCAATAATCACGATCCTATCCTTCAATTCCTGCAATGATACCAAGAAAAAGATGACCTTGCGTTCCTCGGGGAAAACAGCCGAATTGATAGTTGTTACCAATAACAAAACGCAGTGGGAAGAAAATATCGGCGATTCCATACGAGCCTTTTATCACCAGGATTTTAAAATCCTTCCCCAGCCCGA
>JAJRTT010000034.1 GCA_024278155.1 Bacteroidota bacterium
AAGGGTGAAGGTTCCCCTGTAGCCCGAATAATAGTTGTCAACGGAAATATAGTACCAGTCCCCAACGGTTAGGTTCGTATACCCGACGACGACATCGTCGTAAATGCCCACATACCTGTTGCACTCCACTTCGGTCGTGCCATCGGCTTCCCAGAGTGCGAGGTTGACACCACGGACAGTACCTTTCGATCCTCCACGGTCAACAGTGATATTGATCATTGTACTGGTCGCCTGAAAGCGAAACCATACATTGTAATTTGGACTTGTGTTCCAGCAGGAAGCCGCGTTGAGGTCCGCAGTGGCGCCCAATGTGGTATATGCCGCATCTGCGGAACACCAACCACTTGAGTGGGGGACAACGGTAGCAAAACCAAAGTTATCGTTAACCGGTTGTGCTGTTACAGAATAATCAACTGAAAAGCTAATAATCGCTGCCAATAAAAGAGTGTAAATTACTTTCATAATAATTTGGTTTTTAGTTTAAAATATTCAACACGAATAAAATTGTGCTTGGAATGCAAAAGTAATTCATAAAGTTGCAAATAACGAATTTTTCTTGAAAATTATAAACAATATTTATTTAATAAATACGTATGCTTTTCGATGAATTGTGAATGTATGCCCGATTGTAAAACGGATGAAAGGAACAGGACATAAAAAACAAGAACACTTTCCGTCAAAAATAAAATCGAATTCCTTAAATGATTAGTTGAATGATTGTTAAATTTTTACTACTTTTGCAGTCCTTTAGATAGAACCAAGAATGACAAAATGAAAAAAGCAAAAATACTATTTATATCACAGGAAATAATCCCCTATTTACCCGAATCGAACATGGGCAATGTTTGCAGGTACCTTCCACAAGCAACACAGGAAAGAAAGAGGGAAATCAGGACTTTTATGCCAAGGTTCGGGATTATAAACGAACGCAGAAACCAACTTCATGAAGTCATACGGCTTTCGGGCATGAACCTGATCATCAATGACAACGACCACCCTTTGATTATCAAGGTGGCTTCGATCCAGCAAGCACGGATGCAGATTTATTTTATTGACAACGATGATTATTTTCATCGGAAATTCAAATTTGAAGACAAAAAGGGGAAGTTTTTTAAAGATAACGATGAACGGGCTATTTTCTTTGCAAGGGGTGTCTTGGAAACCGTCAAGAAACTGGGGTGGGCACCTGATTTGGTGCACTGTCATGGTTGGATGTCGAGCCTGGTACCAATCTACATAAAGAAAGCCTTTAAGGACAATCCGATTTTTTCTGATTCCAAGATTGTGCTTTCCGTTTACGATGATGATTTCCCGGGGAATTTAAACAGTGATTTTGCCGAAAAGATAAAACTCAAAGGGATTGCAGAGGAAGACACCAAGCATTTCAGAGAGCCTTCCCATGCAAATTTAATTAAAGGCGCCATTGATTTTTCCGATGCCGTGATTGTCGGTTCCGAAACGATCAACAGTGAACTTCAATCCTATATTTCCAAACTGGACAAGCCTGTCCTTGATTACCAATCCCCTGAAACATATATTGAATCCTATAATAATTTCTACGATGAAATTATTGGTGATCTTGACGATTAATGTGTTAACTTAAACTTATTTATCAAATTGAGAACAATTCGTTATTTTTCGATAGCTGCCCTGCTGGGTTTGGCGTTACTGTTTTTTTCACTATTGTCATGCACTAAAAAACCTGAATCCATTGGCCTGGATTTGGTGAACGATGACCAAAGTTTTGTGGGCATTGACACTACTTTTGAAATCAATGCCTATTCTTCCATCGAAGATTCCGTCCGCACGGATGAAACAAGCCTTAACTTATTGGGCAGCAGGTTTTCTGATGTTTTTGGGTTGTCAAATGCAAGTATCTATACCGAAATTAGATTATCAAAAGTCCAACCCGATTTTGGTGACAACCCAATCCCTGATTCCACGATCCTCAGCCTTGTTTACATGGACTCCTATGGCAACATTGGAACGGAATTGAGCCTGAAAGTAAATGAGGTAATGGAAAGCTTTTCAAAGGACAGTGTCTATTATGCGGATGCGGAATTTGAAATTTCCCCCAATGAAATGGCCTCGATGAACTTTATACCATCCCCCAATGATACCATATATATCGATTCTATTCCAAATCCGGCGGAATTGAGGATTCCGTTGAACAATGATTTGGCGGACAGGGTTTTCGACCCGGCCAATGTTGACAGTTTGGGCTCCAGCACTTCATTCCTGAATATTTTTAAAGGGCTATATATAAGTGTTGCTGATGTTGGGGTCCCAGGTGATGGTTCCATTCTTGCTTTTGATCTTTTGAAGGAGCGGTCAAATGTTGTTGTTTATTACCACAACGATGAAGGGGATTCCTTAAGTTATGCGTTCAATATTAACTTGTTTTGTGGTCGTGTTGGACGGTTTCAGCATGATTATTCACTTAGTTCCGATCCTGTTTTTTTAAGTCAGATTGTGAATGGGGATACCACAAAAGGGGCAGAAAAACTTTATTTAGAGGGATTGTCGGGAATACAAATGGAGCTGTGGTTTACCGGTCTGGCCGATTGGGTCAATCAGGGGAATATAGCTATAAACCAGGCAAAATTGATATTGCCCGTTTATACTGATGGCACTTCCGAAGATAACGTTACACCCGAAAGGCTGGTGCTTTTTAAGTATAAAGAAGATGGTTCAAAAGCGTTCACCACAGATCAAATCGAAGGGGACGCCTACTTCAATGGAACCTATTCCGATGGGTTCAATGACTACTTTTTCCGCTTATCGAGATATACCCAATCATTGCTTAACGGCAGGTCCGATTATGGCATTGTCCTTCACCCTTCCGGTAAAAACGTGAAGGCCGAAGAAGTTGTGATTTACGGGACAGGCCCTGCAGACAATGAATCGGCCAAGGTGAGGCTGGAAATTATTTACACAGAGATTAAATAACTTCTTTTCGTTTCCTTTAAAATATATACTTTTGCCGACTAATTAAAACTATTGCATTATGTGTGGAATTGTTGGATACGTAGGCTCAAAGCAAGCCTATCCCATTTTAGTAAATGGATTGTACCGTCTTGAATACCGTGGCTACGATAGTGCCGGCATCGCAATTATGGACGGTGACCTGAAAATGTACAAGACAAAAGGGAAAGTTGCCGACCTTGAGAACTTTGTGTCGGGGAAAGATATTAAAGGCACTATTGGGATTGCCCACACCCGTTGGGCCACGCACGGTGAACCCAATGATGTGAATGCCCACCCCCATTTCTCCGAATCCAAACAATTGGCCCTGATCCATAATGGGATAATTGAGAATTATGCTTCGCTAAAGGAAGAACTAATCCAAAGAAATTATACGTTCAAGAGCGAAACCGATACGGAAGTACTGGTTTATCTCATTGAGGATATTAAGGAAAAAGAGGGCGTGCCACTTGAGGAGGCTGTCCGGATTGCCTTGAACCAGGTGATTGGTGCATATGCCATTGTGGTTATTTCAAAGAATGACCCGGACATGCTCATAGCGGCACGAAAAGGCAGCCCAATGGTTGTCGGGATTGGAGACGATGATTTTTACATTGCTTCGGATGCCACTCCCATTGCCGAATACACAAAGGAGGTGATTTACCTCGATGACGAAGAAATCGTTTGCGTGAGGAAAGGCGAAAAAATTATTCTGAAAACAATTAAAAACAAAGTTAAAACCCCCTATGTCCAAAAACTGGAAATGAACCTTACCGCTCTTGAAAAAGGGGGGTTTGAGCATTTTATGCTGAAGGAGATATACGAACAGCCCACATCCATATTAGACAGTTTCAGGGGTCGCCTTGATGCCAAAAAAGTACTGGTGAAGTTAGGTGGAATAAGTGACTATGAACAAAAAATGGCACAGGCAAAACGGATTATCATCATTGCCTGTGGAACCTCTTGGCATGCCGGGCTTGTGGGCGAATATTTGTTTGAGGACCTTGCCCGGATCCCGGTGGAAGTTGAGTATGCTTCCGAATTCCGGTACCGGAATCCCGTGCTTAACGAGGACGATATCATTATTGCCATTTCCCAATCAGGGGAAACCGCGGATACACTTGCTGCAATTCAATTGGCAAAATCAAAAGGAGCCACTATTATTGGAATCTGCAATGTGGTGGGTTCTTCTATTCCCCGGACCACACATGCCGGAACATACACTCATGCAGGCCCAGAAATCGGGGTTGCTTCCACAAAAGCTTTTACGGCACAGGTAACTGTGTTAACACTTATGGCACTCCGGATGGCCCAGATGAAAGGGACCATCGAAAAGTCGAAATTCCACCATTTGCTTTATGAATTGGAGAGTATTCCATCAAAAGTTGAAGAAGCTTTAAAAGTGGACGAGCAAATAAAAGAGCTGGCACGTATTTTTACGTTTGCCCGTAATTTCCTCTATCTCGGTCGGGGATATAATTTCCCCGTAGCACTTGAAGGTGCTTTAAAATTGAAGGAGATTTCCTATATACATGCAGAAGGCTATCCTGCTGCCGAAATGAAACACGGCCCCATTGCGCTTATTGATCGTGAAATGCCGGTCGTGGTTATTGCCACCAACAAAGGGACCTATGATAAAGTGGTCTCGAATATCCAGGAGGTGAAAGCCCGTAACGGACGTATCATTGCCATCGTTACCAAAGGCGATACTGCTGTGAAAGAATTGGCCGATTATGTAATAGAAGTACCTGAAACGGATGAATTGTTTGTGCCTCTTGTTGCCACTATCCCGCTGCAACTTCTTTCGTACCATATTGCCGTGATGCGCGAATGCAACGTGGACCAACCAAGGAACCTTGCTAAGTCGGTTACGGTTGAGTAAATCGATGGGTGTCCAAAAGTTTTACTGTTAGGCCGGGTTTTCGATTAATTGCAGGGCTTTGACAAATACACTGTCCGAAGGCAACAGGACGGGATAAAAGCCTTTGTCGTCATATAAATTACGGCCAATATAGGCCTTGATGAGCACGTTGATTTTTTCGTTGGCAAAACGCAATCCTTCAGTATCTTTTTCAACGCCATTTTCAATGGCAAAATCCACAAACTTTTTTAGGGTCGGGGGTTCGATGTCAAAACCATTGTTGAATTCAGAAAAGGACGCATACTGTTTGAACATTTCCCTATGGCCATCCGTAAATTCAAAGGCGAAACGGTACATTAGCCCTTTTTGGAAAAGCTGATTGTAATAAACCAATCGCTCATCTTTTTCGATGGGGATAAAAACATCGGGCATTATCCCGCCCCCACCATAAACAACTTTTCCGCCAGGTGTAACGAACTTCAGTGAATCGTTGAAGTGGGTACTGTCCTGATTGTCCATTTCCCCATTGTAATATCTATGGTATGATTCGGTGTAATATCCATCAAAACCCGCTTCCGAATCATAGGGTTTTTGGATACACCTGCCTGTTGGTGTATAATACCTTGCAACGGTAAGCCGTAAGGCCGAACCATCCAAAAAATCGAGTTGGCGCTGTACGAGCCCTTTGCCGAACGAACGGCGTCCCACGATCAACCCACGGTCGTTGTCCTGGATTGCCCCTGCAAAGATTTCGCTTGCCGAGGCCGAATTTTCATCTATCAAAAGGATTAAACTGTTCTTTTCCAATTTCCCTTTTGAAGTGGCACGGAAAACTTCTTTCGGCTGGTTTCTCCCTTTTGTATAAACGATTAGTTTTCCATCCTCCAGGAACTCATCGGCCATGTCGATGGCCTCCTGCAAGTAACCGCCTGTATTTCCCCGAAGGTCGATGATCAGGTTTTGCATCCCTTTGTCAAGGAGCTCTTCAACCGCTTTGTGAAATTCCTGGAAAGTGGTTGCCGAAAACTTGCTTACCTTTATATAGCCTGTGATTTCATCCGGCATATATGAAATATCAACACTGTACGTTGGGATCACATCGCGGGTTATTTCAAAATGTAAAAGTTCATCGTATCCCCTTCTGAAAATGCCAACTTTCACCAAACTCCCTTTTTCCCCTTTCAGCACCTTCATTGCGCCCTTGTTGTCAAGGCCGTTTCCGGCAATCAATGAATCGTTTACGGTAACAATACGATCGCCTGCCATAATGCCCACTTTTTCCGAAGGGCCGCCTGCAATGGGCTGGACAACTATCAAGGTATCTTTTTCAATGCGGAACTGCACCCCAATGCCTTCAAAATTCCCGATCAGGGGATCGTTCACCTCATGGAATTCCTCTGCGGCAATATATTGGGAATGGGGGTCGAGCGTGCTCAATATCCCGTTTATCCCTTCCCTTGTCAGGTCTTCACGGCTCACCGAATCAACATATTCCTGTAATATATAGTTTTCCATATCACTCAATTTGTCATACCTGTTCATGTTCAGGTGAAAAAGTTTTGAATTTTGCGAAGTGACAGGGACCAAGCGGGAACCCCAAAATATCCCGGCAATTAAGGTAATTGCAAAAAGAAAGGGGAGGTATATGAACAGTTTTTTGTTTGAATTCATTGTAAGTGTATTTATGGCACAAAGTTAAAACGTAACGAATCAATAAAACAATAAAATTACGGGAAAAGTTTAAAACTCAACCTTTGATTCGCATTAAAATATTTTTATTGGATGTTGGACAAGCCGATAAAATCAGGATAGTTTAAATTTATTTGGGCAAGCATGTTGCCTGCACTTCCGGTTAAGGTGGTGTATCTGTTAGCTGCCTTAAACCCATTTGCAGAATCATTGTTGTTCTTGTTTCCCGGATCAATGCTTTGTCCCTAACCCTTTTAAATTGCAGGAACCTAAACCCGGTTAATTATGGATTAATCGCCGAAGGCCGAATAAATCCAGGGAATTCATTCGAGGGATAACCCTCTACAAGGTTTTTACTTGGTCGGCTTTTGCAATTACCGTGTGTTAGAAGAGTGAAAACCCATGAATTTTTCAGGGCAGAAATAAATTCTTCCGGCGACCGATATTTTTCGTATCTTTCAAAACAAAAAATATCAGGACAATGAGCACGATCAAAGTAATCGAATCCCCCCGCGATGCCATGCAGGGCTTGGTTCGTTTTATCCCGACAAAAGAAAAGGCAAGGTACATCAATGCCCTGTTGAAAGTGGGTTTCGACACCATTGATTTTGGGAGTTTTGTTTCACCAAGGGCAATCCCGCAATTAAAGGATACGGCAAAGGTGTTGGGCCTGCTTGATTTGTCAAATACCAACTCAAAATTATTGGCCATTGTTGGAAATGCACAGGGAGGAGAGGTTGCGGCACAATTTGATGAAATATCCTGCCTCGGGTTTCCATTTTCCATTTCCCCCACTTTTCTGAAAAGGAATATTAAATCCAATATAGACAAGTCCCTTGAAACCGTTGATTCATTACTCAATATTTGTGATAACAAGAAAAAGGAACTGGTCGTGTATATTTCCATGGCATTTGGAAACCCTTATGGCGATGAATGGAACCCTGATTTGGTAGTCCGGTGGGTCACGGAGTTAAACAAAATGGGTGTACGGATTATCCCCTTGTCCGATACAGTGGGGATTTCTTCCAGGAAAACAATTGGCTGGTTGTTTTCAGAGCTTGTGCCCGAGTTTCCCGACATTGAATTTGGCCTGCACTTGCACACAACGGTGAGGCATTGGTACCGGAAAATCAATGCGGCCTTCATTCATGGCTGCAAACGTTTCGATACGGTCATCAATGGCCTTGGTGGCTGTCCCATGGCCGAAAACCGATTGGTCGGAAACTTAAGGACCTCCAACTTACTTGAATATTTTGAGATCAACAATGTCCCTTTTCACATTGATGAAAAGGCTTTCGGGAAAGCCTATGAAATCGCTTTGGAGGTTTTTCCTTAGTTTAATAATCGATAGGCCATCCCTACGGGATTTCATGTTTTTGCTGGTTAATCCCCGGCACTACCGTACCGGGTTACAAATAAGTATTCCCTACGGGAATGAAATGTAAACCAAACTTATTGAAAGAACAACAAATAAAAAGTGCCATCGGCACGGTCTTTTTGTAGCACCGGACGAAGTTTGCCGGAGCGGTAGCAAAGGAAAACAAGCCCGGTGAAATAATGCACAAACAAATAGTCCCGTATGGGACGACCTAATATAAGCGATTATGGCAAATTCATACACCCAAATCTACATCCATTATATCTTTGCTGTAAAAGGCAGAAAGAACTTTTTACATCAGGAAAACAATGAGGAATTGCAAAAATACATAACCGGCCTGGTCGAAAACAGAAAATCAAAAATGTTGCAAATCAATAATGTCACCGATCATCTCCATGTGTTCGTAGGCTTGCACCCAACATATTCGGTTTCAAAATTCATGCAGGAAATCAAAGCCATTTCATCGGGTTTCATCAACAAGAAAAACTGGACAGGGGGCGATTTTCACTGGCAGGAAGGATATGGAGCGTTTTCTTATTCCCGGTCTCAAATAGACAATGTTGTCAACTATATCAAAAACCAACAGGAACATCATAAAAAGAAAACTTTCAGGGAGGAGTATTTAGGGTTTCTCAAAAAGTTTGAAGTTGATTATGACGAACAATATATATTTGAATTCTATGATTAGGTTGGTTAATAGGCCATCCCTACGGGATTTCATGTTTTTGCTGGTTAATCCCCGGCACTACCGTACCGGGTTACAAATAAGTATTCCCTACGGGAATGAAGTGTAAACCAAACTTATTGAAAGAACAACAAATAAAAAGTGCCATTGGCACGGTCTTTTTGTAGCACCGGACGAAGTTTGCCGGAGCGGTAGCAAAGGAAAACAAGCCCGGTGGAAAAACAAAATAACGAATATAGTCCCGTCAGGGACGACCTATTAAATTACATCCCCAAAGAAATAGAGTAATCATCTCCATTTGAACTTTATTAACCTCAATATGTTATTCAAAAACAAAGAATAGATAAAACAACATGAGCAACAAAATCCTCTGGAAACCCACAAAAGAGCACATTGAAAATAC
>JAJRTT010000472.1 GCA_024278155.1 Bacteroidota bacterium
AAACCTGCCGGGCTAAGGCGAAAATATCCCAATGTGATTACCCGTGAAGGATTGAGGGGACTTGAGCATAACAAATGGAGCAAAACACAAACCCCGGAACATGATGTCACGTTACCGTTTATCCGTATGGTTGCCGGACCCATTGATTATACGCCCGGGGCGATGAACAATGCACAACCCGATAATTTCAATGCAGTTTGGAACCGCCCAATGAGCATGGGCACACGCTGTCATCAGCTGGCGATGTATGTGGTATTTGAAAGCCCCTTGCAGATGTTGGCCGACAATCCGTCGAACTATTATAAAGAAGCCGAATGCATGGAATTTCTATCAGCAGTACCGAGTATTTGGGATACCACTATTGTGCTATCTGCGAAAATTGCCGACCACATCCTTATCGCACGGAAAAAAGGCAATGAATGGTTTGTGGGCGCCATGACCAATGGGGAACCCAAAGATCTGGAAATTGATTTTTCTTTTTTGGGAACAGGGAAACATAAAATTGATATTTGGCAGGATGGTATTAATGCAGACAGGTATGCAAGCGATTTCAAAAAACTGTCCAAAGAAATTTCTGCAAATGACAAAATGAGAATCCATCTTGCCCCGGGAGGGGGCTGGGCTGCAAAAGTTGATTAATTTACGATCCCGTACCAAATTAAAGTGCGGGCTTTTGAGGTATTTCCCGGCATTGTTTTTCTTCCGGTGGATATTTATTTGATACTACATTTGAATAATCTGGGACAATCCATAAAGTTTTCCCTAATTTTGCCATTCATAAAATTATAAGGTATTGAAAATGAAAAAACTTCAATTGCATTGGCAAATATTGATTGCATTATTTCTTGGTGTTATCTATGGTTTATTTTTCCCTGATCATGTAAAATATATAGCCTGGATGGGCGATATTTTCCTGAGGGCTCTGCGAATGGTTATCGTGCCCCTGATACTGAGTTCGATAATTTCGGGTGTTGCCAATATTGGAACTGCCGAAAACCTGGGCCGACTTGGCCTGAAGACGATGGGCTATTATGTGGTAACAAGTACGATTGCTATTCTTACGGGATTGTTTTTTGTGAATTTGTTCCAACCCGGTGTGGGGACCGACCTTGGATTGGTGCAGGAAGTGCAAGGCCTTGGTGTGTCAAGGGAATCCTTTGGGCAAACCTTATTGAATATCGTCCCCCTGAACATTTTTGATGCCTTTTCGAGTGGGAAAATGCTTTCCATTATTTTCTTTGCCATTATTTTCGGGTATTTCATCACCCGGTCCGGTCGTTCATCCAGAAAAACCATGACCGATTTTTTCAATGCGGTCTTTGAGGTGATGATGAAGATCACCATGTTTATTATCCGTTTTACCCCATTTGGTGTTTTTGGGATAATGGCCTTGCAGGTAAGTAAATCACCTGATATTATCGGATTGGCGAAAAATATGGGGCTTTATATGTTTACTATACTCCTTGCGCTTGCAGTTCATTTTGTTATCAGCTTGCCTTTGCTTACCCAGTTCATTGGCAAGGTCAATCCTTTAAAACATTTCAGGGCCGTAACAACCCCATTGCTCACGGCTTTTTCCACCTCGTCTTCCAGCGCAACACTTCCACTTACCATGCAGGCGGTTGAGGAAAATGACGGTGTATCCAATAAAATCACAAGTTTTACCCTTCCGTTGGGGGCCACAATAAATATGGACGGGACTGCCCTTTACGAATGTGTGGCCGCTATTTTTATAGCACAAGCCTATGGTGTCGAGCTTTCTTTTGTGCAACAAATATTGATCGTGGTCACGGCTTTGTTTGCCTCCATTGGCGCAGCGGGCATTCCCATGGCCGGCCTCGTGATGATTTCGGTTATCCTTACTGCTGTTGGGCTCCCTCTTGAAGGTGTCGGGCTTATCCTTGCCGTTGACCGTATCCTCGACATGTTCCGTACCGCCACCAATGTGTGGAGCGATAGCTGCGGTGCGGTTATTATTGCCAAATCGGAAGGGGAAAAACTGAAGGTTGACAATGAAAAGAGAGGGTTTAAGTTTCCAGGTTTTTCAAAGTAGAAAGTCTTCAATATTTGCCGGTGAAATGGTTTTCATTACATCTATGTTATATGCATTTGTGAATGTTTTTGAAAAATGGGCTTGCTTTTTCGGGTTGATTTTAAATTCAAAAGCTGAAAACTTCCCATCTTGTTCTTCAATAAAGTCAATTTCTTGCTGTTGTTTTGTACGCCAAAAATAATAGTGACCATAAAAACCAGTATAGCTGAGAAGTTTTATTCTTTCGCTAATTATAAAATTCTCCCATAATGCCCCTTTATCCGTGCGCAATTCAAATGGTTGGTAATTTCCGATCAGGGCATTTCTGATTCCATTATCATAAAAAAATATTTTTTTCCCTTTTTTGATTTCATTCCTTACATTTCTGTTTAAACCATTTAAGCGAAAAACAATAAATGCTTTTTCCAATAAATCAATATAACGTTCAATCGTTTCTTTGTCAGCCCCAACCAAATTGCTTAATTCATTGTACGAAACTTCACTCCCGATTTGCAGGGCAAGTGCCTTTAATAGTTTGTCCAGGACCATCGGTTTTTTTATTTCGCCAAATGATAGGATATCCTTGTACAGGTAACTTCCTGCAAGGTTTTTGAGCAATATGGTTTCATTTCCGGGGGAAGTGACAATTTCAGGATAATACCCATAAATAAGGCGAATTGGGAGAAACCGTTTTTCTTTGATCAGCCCATGGTGGTTCACCATCTCTTTAAAAGATATGGGAAAAATGCTGTATTCAAGCTTACGGCCGGTCAATGGTTCGTTGATTTTATTTGCCAGGTCAATCGATGAGGAGCCGGTAACAAAAAGCTTGATATCTTTTATGTAATCGGTAATCAATTTAAGGCTTATCCCAATATTGGGGATGAGTTGTGCTTCATCAATTACTATTGTTTTCGCATTCCCAAACAAACTTTGTAATTGGGTTGAAGTTACGTTGCTTAGCAGTTCCCTGATGTCAGGTTCATCACCATTTAAGACCAAAAGGTTTTTTTCTTCCGCTAATAAGTTATTCAACAAAGTGGTTTTCCCAACTTGTCTGGGGCCCAAAATGATTATTGCTTTGTTTAAGGATAAATCCTGCAGGATGGTTTGCTTTAGTATTCTTGTGATCATCGCATTTTTTATGCAAATATACTAATTTTCGGTTTAAACCGAAAATAGTTATGTTTATTTTCGGTTTAAACCGAAAATGGTTATGAAACAAAAGCTATCTATCCAACCAATTCTTGAACTCCTTCACCTTTTCGCGGGCAACGATCACGTCCTGGTCATCGGAGTGGAGCAGCTCCACTTTAAGGCGGCTGTTGGAATAGGAAATAATATCATCAAATGAGTTCATGGCAATCATGTATTTCCGGTTTACCCTGAAAAACAATCCCGGGTCCACAAGGTTTTCCAATTGTTCAAGGGGATAATCGATCACATAATTCCGGTTATCGGATGTATGGAGAAAAGTTGCTTTTTCGTAACTGTAAAAATAGAGGATATTTTCCACAGGGATCGACCGGATATGTTCACCCACCTTTATCACAAAACGTTTTTTGTAATTGTGGCTCAACATCTGAAGGACTTTGTCGAAAACCTGGTGCTGTTGCGGTACGGCTTCAGGTCTTTGGGTTTTCTTGAATTTTTCGATGGCTGCCGAAAGCTCTTCCAGGTCGATGGGCTTCAACAAATAATCAATGCTGTTCACCTTAAAGGCCTTGATGGCATATTCATCAAAAGCAGTAGTGAATATCACAGGGCAATCCACGATTGTTTGTTCAAAAATCTCAAAACTAAGTCCATCTGCAAGTTGGATATCCAAAAAGGCAAGGTCGGGGACCGGGTTCGAGTTGAACCATTTCACGCTTGCCGAAACCGAATCGCAAAACCCGACAACATTGATATCCGCACCATACTGTTTGATGAGGGATTCCAATCTTTCGGCGGCAAGTCTTTCGTCTTCTATAATCAATACATTCATATATCTGCTTTATGGTTATTATCGCATTTAGTATTTTATTTCTGATGCTGTACCTACGGGAGTGCTTTTTTTAGGCAAAACATTTTGTTTTACGAAGCAAGGCGCATCCTGTTAATCTTGCCTGCCCTTTTAACGAAGTGCACGGGGTTAATCCTGTCAAAATTATTGTGGCTTGCCCACGTTGGGCATTATTGTATTTGTCATTTATGTTCCACAAATTTCACGGTAGTTCAATTGTCCTTTTCAACAACCGGGATTTTCACGATAAATTCATCACCGGTTTCCTCCACCAAAAATTCCTTATCGGTCAGGAATTTATACCTCGACCGGATATTTCCCAGGCCAATGCCGCCCGAGTCTTTTACAACGGATTTCCGTTGCAGCTTGTTTTTCACAATGATATATCCATCTTCACAAAAAACCCGGATCTTTAAAGGTTTGTCCGATGAGGCGATATTGTGTTTTATGGCATTTTCGACCAACATCTGTAAGGATAATGGGGCGACAACCTGATTCTTTTTATCGGGGACATCTATTTCAATATTCAAATTATCGCCGAAACGGATTTTCTGGAGGAAAACAAATTTTTTCACAAAATTGATTTCCTCTCCCACCCTTACCAATTCATTGTCTTTTTGCTCCAATACATAGCGATAAACATCCGAAAGTTGTTTGATAAATTTCACAGCGGTTTCCTGGTTTTGGTAAACCAATGATGAAAGGGTGTTCAGGCTGTTGAACAGAAAGTGCGGGTTCACCTGGTTTTTGAGTGCCGTGAATTGCAGTTCGATGGCTTCGCACTTCAACCTTTCCTCGTTGATGGCCAACTCCCTCCAGGATTTAAAAAACCGGATTGAGTAAAGTGTGGCCACGATAATCGCCGTAATGGCAAATTGGATAAACATGGTAAGTATCCCCCCTTTCCCATGTACATATGAAGGTGGATACCCATAAACCCAAACAAACCAAATATAGTTGATGATGTAAATATAGACCAGTGTATATGCAAACATGGCAAATAGATTGTACCGCAAAGCCCTGCCCGGCTCTTTGTCGAAGGCAACCTGTTTTGTTACCAGATAGGATACGAATTGATTTCCTTTCATTAATCCACCTCCGATAAAAAAAGAAAAACTCGAACTCCACCTTACAAAACCCCAAAAGTCGTTGACAGGCATGGCAAAAATGAAGGAAACCCCCATTCCCATGAGGGTGATAAGTAGCAGATCCCTTAAATGCCGAAGTATGGACTTTGTATAATTCATAAACAGAAATTTCTGCAAAAGTGATGGAAGATGGCCAAAATTAATATTTTATCTTACCGAACTGTTGAATTTGAAGGAAGAAATGTATATTTGTGGTTTATTCACCATAGATTTTAAATATGAAACCAAAACAAGAATTTCACAAGGTAAAGATTTCCCATCGGTTTATTGGATTGTTCCTGATTGTAACATTCCTGATTTCGTGCACTTCGTCAAAGAAGTATGAGGTCAAAACACAAACCGACCCCAATGGGCATAAATACGAAACGGTAAGCAATGACCCTTTAAAAGCCCGGATTTATACGCTCGACAATGGTTTGAAGGTGTATCTATCGCAGAATACCGACGAACCCCGTATCGCTACTTTGATTGGTGTGCGGGCAGGTTCCACTTCCGACCCGATAGAAACCACCGGCCTTGCCCATTATTTTGAGCACATGATGTTCAAGGGCACGGACAAAATAGGTGCCCTGAACTGGGAAGAAGAAAAGGAATACCTTGATTTGATCACGGAACTGTTCGAGCAACATAAAGCTGCAAAAGACCCACAGGAGAAACTGGCCATTTACAAGCAAATTGACAGTGTTTCGCAAATTGCCGCCACTTTTGTTGCCGCCAACGAATATGATAAAATGATTTCGGGCCTCGGCGCAAAAAGAACGAATGCCGGGACTTCCTACGAACAAACGGTTTTTATCAATGATATCCCATCCAATGAACTTGAAAAGTGGCTGCAGGTCGAAAGCGAACGTTTTCAGCATATGGTCCTCCGGTTGTTTCATACCGAGCTCGAAGCTGTTTACGAAGAGTACAATATGTACCAGGACATGGATTACAGCCGTGCAAACAAAGCCATGATGAAGGCATTGTTCCCGAACCATCCCTATGGCCGTGATATAATCGGGCTTCCCGAACACATAAAAAACCCTTCAATAAAGAATATCTATCAATTTGCCGAAACATGGTATGTGCCCAATAATATGGCCATTACCCTTTCGGGGGATATTGATTTTGATAAAACCATTGCCCTGATCGACAAGTCTTTTGGGAAGATGAAGCCCAACGAAAAACTCCCCAAAATAGCCAAAGTGGAAGAGGGGCCCATTCAATCGCCTATCGTAAAGGAAGTAATTGGCCCCGATGCGGAATCGCTTATTATGGCCTTTCGTTTTGATGGCGATAATTCGCACGACCTGAAATACGTCACACTGATTGATATGCTCTTGAACAACAGCAAAGCGGGCCTTATCGACCTAAACCTCAACCAACAACAGAAGGTGTTGCATGCGGGTTCAGGGTCTTGGTTCCTGCGTGATTACGGCCTGCACCA
>JAJRTT010000473.1 GCA_024278155.1 Bacteroidota bacterium
GCTTTTGAAAACCTCGAACGGGCTTCGAAAAGATTGTCGCTTGTGGTCCCATTGGCTTTGGCATTGATTTTCATGCTGGTGTTTTTTGCCGTAAAATCCTTTAAACAAACACTTATGATTTATGTAGCCGTACCTTTTGCCGCAGTAGGGGGGATATTCTCACTTTATTTGCGCGATATGCCTTTCAGTATATCCGCAGGTGTTGGGTTTATTGTTTTATTTGGGGTCGCTGTTTTAAATGGCCTTGTTCTGATTTCCGGTTTTAACGAATTGAAAGCGGAAGGCAAGCTCCACATCAACGATATCATTAGGAAAGGTTCCATAAGGCGTATTCGCCCTATATTGTTAACGGCTTCCACCGATATACTGGGGTTTTTGCCCATGGCGGTTTCCATTTCGGCAGGTGCGGAAGTGCAGCGGCCATTGGCAACGGTTGTGATAGGGGGGATGCTGACATCCACTTTGCTGACCCTTATCGTGTTGCCCGTGTTGTACAGATGGGTAGAAAAGGGCAAGGATAACATAAAAATGACAAAACTAAATAAACCTGTTCTCGCTGGTTTGTTCATCTTGTTTGGCTTAGGGGTTTCTGTAAATGCCCAGGCCCAAAAACCAAGTTTTACCTTGCAACAGGCCATCGACAGTGCCATGCAAAATTATCCGGCCATCAAAGCGGCACAGTTGGAAATCGATAAACAACAAGCTTTGAAGACCACCGCATGGAACCTGGGCACCACATCCATATACACAGGAAAGGACGAGAAAGGAAATGGCTTGCCGGGCAACCAGGACAAGATCGGTTTTGAACAGAATGGAATCGATATTTTTGCCGTTTCCGCAAAAAACAAACTGGCCAACAGGAGAAAAGAACTTGCTTCATCGGCACAGGAACTTACGGTAAATGGCCTGGTGCGGGATGTGAATATTGCATGGACACGGGCCTTGTTTGCCAAAAAGCAGTGGATGTTGCTGCAACAGTTGGATACCTTGTACAGTAATTTCCAGAAAGCGGCCGAACTCCGGTTCAAAACACAGCAGACCTCAAAGATCGAGTATTTATCGGCCTCGGCCAAGTACAAGGACCTGATGCTTAAAAAAAGGACAGCGGAAAGCCGGTACCTTGCCTCTTTGCAGATACTCAACCAATACCTGTTGTTCCCTTCGGAATTTGAAATAGCCGATGACGAGTTGCAGATAAAACCTTATGAAGGGACAATCTTTAATGATTCATTGTCCACGAACCCTTTGCTGAATTTTTTTGCGACTCAGGAGTTGATTGCCGAATCGCAATGGAAAAGCCAAAAAGCCAAATTCCTTCCCAAAATTGATTTGGGCTATAAACTGCAATCTATTGGGGGGCAATCAGGTTTTTCGGGTTGGCAGGCAGGTATTTCGTTGCCTTTGGTTTTTAATGCACAATCAGGTATTGTGAAAGCGGCCCGTCTCAATTACGAGATTGCAGGACAAAATTTCAGGCAAAAACAACTGGAGCTTGATGCAGCCTACAAAGAACGCTTGAACCGGTATGTGGCATTGCGGGAAGTTATTGCCTATTACAATGAAGAGGCGCTGCCTTTGGCAAAAGAACAAATAGAAGCGGCCAATATTGCCTACCGCCTTGGGAGTATTGATTATGTCCAGTTTATCCAGAACATGGAGGCTGCCATAGGTACTATTCAATTGTTTATCAGCCAACAGTCCGAATACTATGAATTGTCGGCGCAATTAAAATATTTAACGGGAAACAATTAAATTGTGGAATGTAAAGATGCACGGCCGTGCGTCTCTACATTCCAGAGGCCGTGCGACTCTATTGCATTTCAAATAACACAAATAAAAAACAAAATGAAAACAAAAATAGTAACAGCAATTATAGCATTCGCGACATTGATGTCGTGCAATTCAGAAAAAACAGAAAACCACGAAGGGGAAGGCCATGAAGAACATGGCCAGGAAGGGGTTGTTGTGTTAAACGAAAAGCAACAGGAAGCCCTGGAATTAAAATTGGGCACTTTCCAGATGCGCAACCTTACGACCGTGGTAAAAACCAATGGCCAATTGAACGTTGCCCCTGAAAGCAGTGCGGAAGTCACGGCGATTATCGGTGGAAACGTAAAAAAGATCAAAGTATTCCATGGCGACAAGGTCAGGAAAGGACAGGTGTTGGCAGTTCTTGAACACCCTGATTATATAACCCTTCAGGAAGATTTTTCGGCCATGGCCAATAAGCTTGAGTTTCTGGGGCAAGAATATGACAGGCAGAAAAAGTTGTTTGAAAACAATGTGGGGGCGGGCAAAGATTACCAACAGGTGAAATCGGAGTACAATACGGCAAAATCCAGGTATCAGGGCTTAAAATCACGTTTGCTGCTCTTGAACCTCTCCCCCGAAGAAGTGAAAAAAGGGATAATTTCAAATACGATCAACATCGTTTCCCCGATAAATGGCTACGTTAACCAAATAAAAATTAAGGTGGGGACTTATGTGGACGCAAAGGACAAATTGTTTGAAATAACCGACAATAATGCAATCCATGCCGATTTTATGATTTACGAAAAAGATGTCCATCTTTTACGGGATGGGCAAAAAATCCATTTCACGGTCTCCAATCGTCCGGGCGAGGAGCTTACGGCAACCATTTTTGCGATTGGTAAAGAATTTGAGCCCAACACCCGTTCCGTTCATATCCATGCCAACATTAACGAGAAAACAACCGGATTGGTTCCCGGTATGTACATTTCCGGCCATTTGCACACGGATGAAAAATATACCCGTACACTTCCAAACGATGCCATTGTGAACGAAGGGACCAAATCGTTTATTTTTATCCTGGACAAGGATGCGCAAAGTGGAGAGCATGACCATGGGGAAGGTGATGGCGGTCACAAAAAAACTTTTAAAATGACGGAAATGATTACCGGACAAAAAGATGATGGTTTTACCGAGGTTAAATTGATCGATCCTTTGCCGGAAGATACAAAAGTTGTGATGAATGCTGCCTATTATTTATTGGCAGACATGAAAAAAGAAGAAACCGAGCACGAACATTAAAACCATCTGTCATGAAAGAGATAAAAGCATTTATCAGGTCGAACAAAGTAAACGATGTGGTGCACCAATTGAAAGATGCCGGTTTCGGCCACTTGACTATTTCTGGTGCGGAAGGTACAGGGAAATACCAGGATGAAAGCAGGGCTTTTGTATCACAAAAGTTTTCGATTACCGACAGCAAAATCGCCAAGCTCGAAATGGTGGTGAAAAAGAAAGATGTGCAGGCCATTGTCGGCATCATTTCCGAATACGGTAAAACAATCCATCCAGGTGATGGGATTGTTTACATTTCTGATGTGGAAAAAACTTTTCGTGTAAAAACTGCTTTGAAAAACGGGGATTAGTTCCCTGACAACGAAATGAGGAATTAAAATGCGAAAAGTGATAAAAAAATTCAACATGATTTTTTTCAGCCTGTCGGGGCTGATCGTCCTTTTGCATGCCCTTAGTCCTCATTGCAGTAACAATACCCCCTTTGCTGGCAACCACCACCTGTTAAACCACAGGTGCAGCCATTCGGGGAAACTTCCTGTCCATTGCCATTTGTCCAATAATTCAGCCATCGACCAAACAGAAGGCGAGATCAAAAAAGACCCTGTGCCCGAAACATCACAGGATGTTGTTGTTCTGAACGATTCAGGTTTGCAAGCTGTGGGCAACCGGTCTGAAGTAATGAAATTGCATAGCAAAAGTGATTGCTTTACAACGAGTGTTTTTCTGAAGAATGTGCCAACGCGCGGCTCACCGTTAGTTGTCTGATATTTGGAACTTTCTTGCTTTCCTTGTTAAAATACTTGACAGCGGAAATTATGCATCCAACACTTGCATGATTGCAAGGACACAAGCTCTACATTTAAGCAATTAGCAACAACATTTTCAAAAAGCAAGTCACATGATAAATAAAATAATATTTTTTTCAATTAAACGAAAGTTCGTTATCCTGACCTTTGTACTGGTTTGGGTATTGTGGGGCGTTTACTCGATGTTCAGGGTGCCGCTCGATGCAGTACCTGACATCACCAACAATCAGGTGCAGGTAATTACGACCACACCCAACCTGGGAACGGGGGATATTGAGCAGTTTGTTACCTACCCCGTGGAATTGTCCATGTCGAACCTGCCCGGAGTGATTGAGTTGCGCTCAGTTTCACGCTTCGGGTTATCAGTTGTTACCATCGTCTTTGAAGACGATATGGGGACTTATCTTCCGAGGCAGCTTGTCGCTGAAAAATTAGGAGACGTGAAAGACCAGATCCCGCAAGGGTTTGGTGAGCCGTTTATGGCCCCCATCTCAACGGGATTGGGGGAAATTTATCAATATACCATCTCTCCAAAGCCAGGCTACGACAGCGTTTATTCTGCGATGGAGCTGCGGACCATCCAGGATTGGATAATCAGGCGTCAGATGTCGATGCTGCCAGGAGTTGTGGAAGTAAACAGCTTCGGGGGTTATCAGAAACAGTACGAAGTGTCGGTTGACCCCGATAAGATGAAGAGTATGGACATTGGCATTATGGAGATTTTTAGCGCACTGGAGAAAAACAACGAGAATACGGGAGGCGCTTATATTGAGAAAGACAAAATGGCAAACTTCATCAGGGGCGAAGGGCTGCTGAGAAACATCAAGGATATTGAAGACATTGTCATTACAAATGTTGGCGGAATTCCTATTCTGATAAGAGACGTTGCCACCGTGAAGTTCGGCAGCGCCGTAAGATACGGCGCCTTCACCAAAGACGGCAAAGGTGAAGCGGTTGGCGGCATTGTTATGATGCTGAAAGGGGAAAACTCCAACGAAGTCATCGAAAGGGTACAGGAACGTATTACCGAAATCCAGAAATCACTTCCTGAAGGACTGGAAATCAAACCTTTTTTGAACCGTTCAAAACTGATAAAAAGCACCACGGGAACAGTAGCCGAAAACCTTGCACTCGGTGCCCTTATCGTCGTTTTCTTTATGATGTTGCTTTTGGGCGGGGTGAGAGGAGGCCTCATCATTGCTTCCGTCATGCCGTTGTCATTGCTGTTTGCTTTTACGCTGATGAATATCTTTGGAGTATGGGCAAACCTGATGTCGCTCGGCGCCATCGATTTCGGGATCATCATTGACGGGGCGGTCATCATCGTGGAAAGTATAATGCTGATGGTTGCACAGCGTTTCAGGACAAGCCCCCCGGGTCTTATTTCCAATACGGAAATGGATGAAATCACTTATACCGCATCAACACGGCGGGCCAATTCCGTTTTTTTTGGTTTGCTCATCATTCTTATTATTTTCTTTCCCATTCTTGCACTCACCGGGATAGAAGGGAAAATGTTCAAACCAATGGCTTTAACAACCAGCTTTGCCTTGATTGGCGGTTTAATTCTGAGCCTGACCTACGTACCTGCGGTTTCCGTCCTTTTATTAAAAGGGAAACCCAAAACCAAAAGGAGCTTTAGTGATAAAATAATGGACGGGTTGATTTCAATCTATGTGCCCATGTTGCTTTTTGTCCTGAAAGCCAGAAAAGCCGTAATTATATTTGTAATTGCTTTATTGGTAGTTTCCATATACACATTTACAAATATCGGTGGTGAATTCATTCCCAAACTGGACGAAGGCGATATTGCTTTCCAGGCTTTGCTGAAACCGGGTACTTCACTTACAGAAGTTGAAGAAACCTCAACAAAACTGCAAAAAATCGTTCTTGACAATTTTCCCGAGGTGGAACAAATACTTGGTCGGATTGGGGTAGCAGAGATTCCTACCGACCCCATGCCCATGGACATCATTGATATGTTTGTCATATTGAAACCCAAAGACCAATGGGTATCGGCAGAAACAAAAGGAGAATTGATCGAAAAGATGAAAGAGAAAATATCGGTATTGCCCGGTATAAATTTTGAGTTCACCCAACCCATTGAAATGCGTTTTAACGAACTGCTTACGGGGGTGAGGGAGGATGTTTCCGTAAAAATTTACGGGGAGGACCTAAATATACTGGCAAGCAAAGCACAGGAAATGGCCGCCATTATAGCGACGGTTGAGGGTACTGCTGATTTGCGTGTGGAAGCTACAAAGGGATTGCCCCAAATGACCGTTCAATACAACCGCGACAAAATAGCCGAGTACGGCTTGAACATCCGTGATTTGAATACCATTGTCAGATCAGCCTTCAGTGGTGAATCGGCGGGAGTCATTTTCGAAGGCGAAAAACGCTTCGGCCTTGTTGTGCGCCTCGAAAAAAAGCATAAGAAAGACATCGAAAGTATCAGGAATCTTTACGTCCACCTTCCCAATGGGAACCAGATACCATTGAAAGAAGTGGCCGAAATTGACTATAAGGGCGGCCCAATGCAGATATCCCGTGATGGCACCAAAAGAAGGATTTATGTGGGAATCAATGTTAGGGGACGCGATGTGGAATCGACGGTAAAAGAAATCCGGCAAAAACTGGAAGACCAAATGGAATTGCCGCCCGGGTACTATATAAAATACGGTGGCGCTTTTGAAAACCTTGAGCGTGCAAAGAAACGCCTCCTTGTCGTAGTGCCACTTGCGTTGGTACTGATCTTTGCCCTGCTCTTTTTTGCGCTGCGCTCCATAAAACAAACCCTGCTGATTTACATGGCGATCCCAATGGCAGCTATCGGCGGAATTTTCTCCCTTTATTTCAGGGATATTAATTTCAGCATTTCGGCCGGGGTTGGTTTTATCATTTTGTTTGGCGTTTCGGTGATGAACGGTCTTGTTTTAATAAGCCGTTTCAACGCATTGAAAGAAGAAGGCGTCAGCAACCTGATAGAACGTATTACAAAAGGTTCCAAAGAGGTCATGCGTCCCATTCTGCTGGCAGCAAGTACCGATATTGTAGGCTTTATCCCCATGGCGCTGTCCCAATCTGCCGGCGCCGAGGTACAGCGCCCCCTTGCAACAGTGGTCATTGGGGGATTGTTGACGGCATTGGTACTTACCTTGCTCGTTATTCCGGCATTGTACTATTTTTTCGAATCTTCTGACAAAACAATTACGGTAAAAGCAGATGAGCAACAGTCAAATAGTTTTATTAATCTCAAAAATAAAAGACAATGAAAATTAAAAATATATCCCTGCTTATTTTGAGCAGTTTGCTTATTGTTGCCTGCAATTCGGGTAACGGTAAGCCAGAGGGTGAACATAAGAGCGAAGTACATCAGGATAATACGGTTTCCCTCACCCTTCAACAAATGAAGGCGATCGGCCTGAAGCTCGGGAAAATGGAAAAACAGAACCTGAGCACCACTGTCAAATCAAATGGCAGAACAAAACTGCCGCCCCAAAATAAAGCCAATGTAAGTACGCTTGTGAGGGGGGCGGTTAAAAACATCTTTGTAATTGAGGGCGATTTTGTGAAGAAAGGGCAAATACTGGCAACACTCGAACACCCGGATATTGTAGATATGCAGCAGCAATACCTCGAAAACGTGAACAATCTGGAATTCCTTGAACAGGATTACAAGCGGAAGAAAAAACTGTTTGAAGAAAAAGTAGGCTCGGGAAAAGATTATCAAAAGGTGTTTTCGGAATACAGTACTGCCAAATCAATTGCCATCGGGCTAAAAGAAAAACTTAAAATGCTTGGTATCAGCATAGAATCTGTAGAAAAAGGCAACATCACCTCTGTCATCAATATAGTTTCACCCATACAGGGGTATGTGCGCTCCGTTGAAGTAAATATTGGTTCATTTGTGGAACCCAATCGCGACATGTTTGAAATTGTTGACAACAGCCAGATACATGCCGATTTGCTTGTTTATGAGAAGGACATCCCAAAAATTCAAATCGGGCAAAATGTGCATTTTAATATTTCCAATATTTCCGGAAGGGAGTTGAAAGGAACTATTTTTTCAGTCGGAAAAGCTTACGAGGATGATGCCAGGGCAATAACGGTACATGCGTATATTGAAAATGCCGAAAACAAGATCATTCCAGGTATGTATGTCAATGCCCATATTATGGTTGACAGTGTCACGACCGATGTCCTTCCCGAAGCAGCGCTTGCGGTCGAAGGTGATAAATACTTCATTTTCATTAAGACAGAAGCCGAAGAAGATGCGCAAAAAGACGAGAACAGCCCTGATAAAGAAGAAAGATGGTTTTTTGAAAAAACAGAAATTATACCCGGCATCAGAAACAATGGCTTTGTGGAAATCAAGTTGTTGAAACCATTGAATGAACCCGCCGAAATAGCAATTAATGCAGCTTATTACCTTTTGGCCGAAATGGGTAAAGGTGAAACCGAACATGAACATTAAAGAAAAAAACAATGAAAGAAATAAAAGCATTCGTAAGACCAAATAAAGTGAACGAAATTGTACACCATCTGAAAGAAGCCGGATTCGAAAACATAACTATCTCTGTCGCTGAAGGAACGGGTAAGTTTCAGGATGAGAAAAAAGCATTTGTATCACAAAAGTTTTCGATTACCGACAGCGAGATTACAAAACTCGAAATGGTTGTGAAAAAGAAAGATGTGCAGGCCATTGTCGGCATCATTTCCGAATACGGTAAAACAATCCATCCCGGCGACGGGATCATATATGTATCTGATGTAGAAAAGGCTTATCGCGTGAAAACCGGTTTGAAGAACGGGTTTTAATTCCCGGCCTGCTCAAGGCCCTTAATGTTATTGAAATGGAAAAATACAACCTGAAAAACCTGAGCTGTGCTTCCTGTGCGGCAAAAGTCGAAGGCAGCCTCGCCAAGCTTGAAGAGGTCAAGTTCGTTTCGGTCAACTTTGCAACAGCTTCGATGACCATCGAGACGGACGACCTTGAAAAAGTGAAAAGAAAGGTCCTTGAGGTGGAGCCTGAAGTTGAAATAGAGGCCATTGGTAAAAAAGATGGGGAAGCGGCACAAAGTGTATTGGCCGAAAACAAATGGACAATCATTAAAGTAGGTGTTGGCCTCCTCCTCTTGCTCATCGGGCTGTTTTTTGAAGATGGGCTGCACGGTACGCCCGGGCACTTTGCCGAATATCTTGTTTTTGTAACGGCCTACCTCGTTTCGGGATGGGGTGTTTTGCGGATGGCAGTGAAGAACATAACAAAAGGCCAGGTTTTCAATGAGCATTTTTTAATGTCAATCGCAACCCTGGGCGCTTTTGCCATACACCAAATGCCCGAGGCCGTGGCGGTCATGCTGTTTTATATCGTTGGCGAACTGTTCCAGGATATTGCGGTCAACCGCTCCCGGAAGTCCATCAAGTCGCTGCTTGAAATAAAGCCCGATTACGCCAACCTGAAAACCAATGGCGATGTCAAAAAAGTACCGCCCGATGATGTGAAGATCGGTGATGTGATCGTTGTAAGGGCCGGGGAAAAAATCCCTTTGGACGGAATTGTTACCAATGGGAGTTCTTTTGTGGATACCTCGGCCCTAACCGGTGAAAGTGTCCCCCGCCTGATCAGGGAAAAGGGTGAAGTGTTGGCGGGCATGATCAACCAATCGGGTTTGATTACCCTAAAGGTCACAAAACTTTTCGGGGAATCCTCTATTTCTAAAATACTTGAAATGGTGGAGAATGCAACGGCCAAAAAAGCTGAGACCGAAAAATTCATTACAACTTTTGCAAAGTATTACACGCCCGTGGTGGTGTTCGGTTCCCTGGCCCTGGCGGTACTGCCCCCTCTTTTTATCGAAGGTGCTACTTTTAGCGACTGGATATACCGTGCGCTCGTGGTACTGGTCATTTCCTGTCCATGTGCATTGGTCATCAGTATTCCATTGGGTTATTTTGGTGGGATCGGTGGTGCTTCCCGAAAAGGTATCCTTGTGAAAGGCTCTAATTTCCTCGATGCGCTCACACAGGTAAAAACCGTGGTGTTCGATAAAACCGGAACATTGACGAAAGGTGAATTCAAGGTGTCCGAAATAAGCCCGGTCAAAGGCTTTACCAAAGAAACAATCCTTGAATATGCTGCCTATGCCGAATATAACTCGAACCACCCCATAGCGAAGTCGCTGCTGGAAAGTTATAACAA
>JAJRTT010000474.1 GCA_024278155.1 Bacteroidota bacterium
CCTCCCCGGTAAGCGAGAAGTAATAAACCCCGGGGGCAAGGTGAAAACGGCCTGCATCAAAATGTTCCACGTATTTTCCCCTGGATCGGAATTCATTGTCGATCAAGGTACTTACTTTCCGGCCAAACATATCATAAATGTTCAGATTGACATTCCCTTCTTTTTGCAATTTGAAAGCAATAAACGTACTTTCAGCAAATGGGTTTGGATAATTGGGTTGTAATTCGGCAAGTGGCATTTGATCTGTTTTTCCCGTTTCGATAGAACTAATAACATTGGGGAAGTTTACAATAGCTGTTAATACACTTAAATTCCCATCCTGTAATCTTGTCCATATGGGCCTAACCACATCATCATGGGCGGAAATATTATTGTAATCACCAAAAAAAACGCCCGATGATGGAAGAAAGGGTTCTTCGCTTACTTTAAAATTAAAAAAACTTTCCCCTCCATCTCTGGAAACAGCCATATAAACATCGGTATTGTTGTCAGTATAAGCACGTCGATCGTACCAAACAAACCACAGATAGCCGGTTGCCTGATCAATGGCCATCCAGGTAAAAAACTGTTGTTTCCCGGGAGGGTCGTCGTTCACCCTTTTGGCTTCGCTCCAAGTATCGCCGCCATCGGTTGATTTAACCATCCAAACATCGGTGTCGTCTTCGCCATTTCGTTGGTCAGACCAGTTTATGTAAATATTTCCATGGTAATCGCCACCGCTCAAATCACACACAGTAATTGGTAAACCGTTGGCACGGCTGATCCCGGGGATTCCATAATCCCATCCATCCGGAATATCACTGACAAAAATATCCTCGTCCAACCAGGTTTCCCCTTGATCGGTGGAGCGGTCAAAAACCAAGCCTTCAGGCCCGGCCCAGGCAACATAAACTTCACCGTTTGGCCCAACTGCCGGTACTGCACCTTCAACCGTATTATCACTGTCGATACAATCGCCATCAATTTCATTTATTTTCAATGCCTCGCTCCAACTTTCCCCTGCATCGGTTGATTTTGAAAAAAGGATAATGCTTTTATCATTGGAACTGGAACTTCCATAATCGTCAAATTGCGTCCAACTTACATAAATATTGTTATTGGCCCGGTCCACAACGGCCCACTCTTTGTCCTGGGCTTTGTTGCCGTTCAGTCCCATATAGGAGCCGTCGTTCCAGGTTTGCCCGTTATCCGTTGACTTTTGGCAAACAATACGGTCGATCCAACTTCCCGAAGCAGGATTTGACAGATGAAAAAAGTAATAATTCCCCGTAGTGTCAACAATCAGGCATGGGTCGCCCCAAACCCCATTTTGTTGTGAAACCAAAGTCCCGGTATTCCAAGTCAATCCTCCATCATCCGAAGAATAAACATTGTTGATATTCGATCCTCCCACAAGCTGATCGGTATTTTTTGGGTTTATGTAAATAGAAGGTTCTTCAGGTGACCCCGTATTGCTTATCACCACATTTTGATGTTGTGCAAAAACCGGGAAAAGAACTAAACTAAAAATGGAGTAGAGTATTGTTTTTTTCATTTTGTATGTTTTTAAAGATTGGGAAAACTTCAAATTAATGACAAAGAATTTTTGGAAAGGGTTGTACCGGTTGGGCAACTCGTCCGATGACTTCAAGTCATCGGATGAATTAACAGGCTTTTATTATTTAAACAGCCCCTTGATTGGTGTTGATACCAACAAGATTATATTTTACTTGAACGCCTTCTCCCATAAATCACCTATAATTTATGAACAAGATGTTGTAGGAGTTGTTTAGGTCTTTTAATACTTAATAATCTCAAAAAGCTTATTCACAACCCGTTCGGAAATATCTGGTTTAACTGTCCCCAATTTTCTGAGAACAATATTTGTATCAGCTGTAAACAACCTGTTCGGCCTTATATTGCTTGGCTTGTTCAAAGAGCCTTTTTCAAAACCTGAATTATCTAATGCGATGGCATAATCATCTTTAATGAATTGGCTCGTAACCTGGCTAAGGATAATATCATCACCCATTTGGTTGGCCATAACCAGTACCGGTCTTCTTTTTAGAACTTGACAAATCAGAGAATGGGAATGGCAATACTACAATGCCACCTTTTATAAATCTTTCCATGCTTCCTCTTCTTGGGGCAAAAGCCATTCTTTTGCCAAAACATTTTCGCTGGCAAAATGAGTTAATATTTTACCGGCCTCATTTTGTTGTTTTGTTTCCTGCATCAAAAGTTCGCTCAATTTAATTTTTTCGTTATAAGGCAACTGCCTAATGATATCAATAACCTGATTGAAATTAAGCGGCAAGTTTATATTTAAATCCATAGTTTCCATAATCAACTTTGTAAACCTTTATTTCAGCAAAGATATGAAACAAATCCCAATTTATACATACAACTGCCCCTTGTTGGCCTTGTCACCAACAAGGTTTGCTGCCTACAAAGTATTCCTTTTATTCAAACGCTTTTTCCAATAACCCACTGCCCCTTGTTGGTGTTGTCACCAACAAGGTCAGGATTGTTTATTTAAACGCCTTCTCCAACAACCCATCTCCATGTAAAGACAAACGATTAAAATATTCCGGAACCTCTTTTCCCATCAGTTCTGCCCCTTGTTGGTGTTGTCACCAACAAGGTCAGGATTGTTTATTTAAACGCCTTCTCCAACAACCC
>JAJRTT010000035.1 GCA_024278155.1 Bacteroidota bacterium
AACACGGCCCTTGAGAAGTTTAGGAAAAAGCAGCAAATGTATGCCCTGGGCGATGAGTTTGAGTGTTATGAAGATATTGACACAGCAAACGTAATCAACGATATTTCGGCCCAGGATTTAATTCATTTGATAAGGGAGTTGTCCCCAAAATATAAAATGGTGTTTAACCTTTATGCAATCGAAGGGTATTCCCATAAGGAAATTGCCGATATGTTGGGGATCTCCGAAGGGACATCCAAATCGAACTTGGCAAGGGCAAGGTATATCTTGCAGAAAAAAGTTAAACAACATTATTACGTATCATCTTCGAAAGTACAGAATGAATAGTGACAAGAAAAATATAGATCAGCTTTTTGAAAGTGTCCTGAAAGGGCATCGGGAGAAACCTTCACCGGGTGCCTGGAACCGTTTGGACCGGAACCTGGATGGAATGGGGCCAAAAAAGACTGTTGTTTTTCTGAAATGGATGGCTGCCGCTGTATTGGTTTTGTTTGCATTTGGTTCCGGGTATTTTTATGCAGTTTATAATATTTCTGACGATTCAGTCGCGGATAAAGCCACTCCTGCAGTTGAAAACTTCCATATCCCTGAAATAAATGGTGATATGCCAATTGTTATCGATGTGGCAGAGGATAATTTGAATGAGGGAAATGAGAACGCGATTCAGATGAATGAAAAAGTTGTCGTTCCGCAAAAAACTACTGACAAAAATGAAAAGTTGGTTGCGGACAACAACAATTTACCAAAAAACATAAAACACAGCTCCTTGTCCAATTCCAAGGAGGACATGGAAAACAATGAAATTGCTTCAATTTTTGTTACTTCAAAAGATGTATCGGGAGATTTGATTGAAATACTGCCCGTACAAAACAGTGAAATTTTCATTTCAGAACCAGTTGAAGTCAATCAGGTTGAAGAAACCAAACTTGAAACCAGTGAACTTGCCCAGGTTGACTTCTTTGATAAAAGCGGGATCCCTGATGGATTTGGCGGGAAAAGTGGTATTGAAAGCAAATGGGGCATAGGTGCTCGTGTTGCGCCAATTCAATCATACAGGGAGATTAGTTTTACAGGTGACGAAAATTTCACACAGGGGGTTGTCGCCGAATCAAATTTCAACGACAGGGAGGATAAGTTGAATTCTTATGCCGGTGGTGTTGATGTCCGTTATCAAATAAGCAGCAAATGGAGTTTTCAATCAGGTGTGTATTTCTCCAGAATCGGACAGGTGAACAATGACGCACTGGCTTTTAAGCAGGAAAATAACAGTTTTATGTTGTTTAAGGTCACCACTTCAACCGGTGAGATAGATATTGCCTTTGATAAAATCCCTGACGATATAAAGAGTTTTTCGGATACCAAGGATACCACTGAGCTGAAAATCTCAAAAGATATCCGTGTGGAGCAAACATTTGATTTGTTTGAAGTACCATTTTTGATTGGATATAAAATCGGAAACCGGAAATTAACTTTGAATTTGGCAGGAGGTTTTAGCCCGGCTTATGTTGTCAACAATTCTTCAACGCTAATAGCTGACGACCAAAAGCACGATATTGGGAGTTCGGCAAATATTAATTCAATGATCGTGAACAGTAGTTTCTCATTGGGAATCCAATATGCTTTTACTAAAAAACTTGCGTTAAACTTTGAACCGACTTTTAAGTATTCCTTAAATCCCATCAACAAGGACAACCGGTTCAATTACCACCCCTATTCATTGACCTGGTTTACGGGTGTCCGTTATAGTTTTTAAGCCAGGGCCAATACACAATTCCAAAAGCGGGTGGTTTTATCTAATGACGGCAGCCCAGTAGGGCCAAAAACTTGAGCCCTTATAGAATCCTGTTCCAAAATGGTTGTACGCACATTTCAATAACCTATTGAGTGGCTGGTGGAACCCCGAATAGAAGATTTGTCCAGGAATTGCTTTGAAACGTAAAGTCAATACTGATAACTCGTGGACAAAAACACAATACGGAAAATATCGACAAAAGTATTTTTGTCGATATTTTCCGTAAGTAAAACTGGGGAACGGCCTGTACGATGAAACTTGCTTTAATGAACGGTACTTTGGTATTCTGATCCTATCAATAAGAACAGCCGGTTCAACCTTAAACTAACGTACGAAGCGTGAAATGTATTAATATACTTTTATCGCCTTCTCCTCATGGGCATCCTTCCACCTCCACGGCTGCTTCTGCCAAAGCTTCCGCCTCTTTTCTTGCCACCTCCGCCAAACAGGCTTTCGATATAATAGGTTACCCCTACGCTTATATAGCTATAATAATCATTATTATCGTTTTTCTTTAGGTCATCGAGCTTGTCGTTTTGGGCCTGGCGGATCGATATGTCCGCATTCACCCCAAACCTGTCGGTTATCTTATAATCCAGCCCCATTCCAAAAAAGTAAACAAATTCGGGCGTGCCGGTGTCTTCTATGGAAGTCGTTCCTTCCTTTTTGTTTACCTGGATACTTTTAAACCGGAATTGCCCGATGCCTGCGTACATGGTAAAATCAAGGTTCGTTAAATTATCCGGAAAAATCAGGTTTACCAGGTTTACCTTACCATGAAAATTATATTCCAATACATCGGCATTAAAAGTTGCGTTTGAATTCTCCCCTTTTAACTTGCCAAGCAATAATTGCCCACCCATACTGAACTTGTCGCTAAAATGCTTGGAAAAAATACCTCCATATGCCAAACCGCTTTCGTTGGTGAGCTTCCCCATAATATCAGAGTCATAAAGGCTTAAGTCACCAAAAAAGGATGTTTGGCCTGCATTGATGTTTATTGACCACATGTCCCAAAAGCCAGGCTTCCATCTTCCTCCCCAACCCTGGGCCGATGTAGTATCAGGAATAACAAGTGTCGTAAAGACAACTACTGCGAGTAATACCTTGATTTGCTTTTTCACTGTTATAAGTTTTATGTTCGTATTGAATAGGACTAATTTGCTTTTATTTAAATGGATTGCACATTGTGCTTTCCGTAAACTATCTTCGTTTTATCAATGAGAATCTTCCCCCAGTATGGCGAAATCCCCTTGCTGACCGGTTTATGTTGTTTATTTTATAAGTTGCCCCAACTGATAAAAATGTGTAATAATCATCATCTTTATTGTTGTTGGTTGTTCCGTCCAGTTTGTCATTGTTGGCCCATTGTACGTCCAAATCAGCATTTACATCAAAAGAGTTGCTGATTTTGTAATAGATTGCCGGGCCCAATAAGAACAAAAACTCAGGTGTTTTAGGATTAATGGTAATATCTGCCTTATTGGGGTCATTGAACATCAACCTTGAATCGAAAACATATTCACCCAAGCCGATTTTTGCCAAAACAAAAAAGCGTGAATCATTTCCAGGTAGCAGCAGGTTCACAAAATTCAAGGTGAAATTCACCGATACCTGCTTGATGTTGGCTTCGAAATTGGATACTGAATTCTTTCCTTTGAGTTTTCCCAAAAGCAATTGTCCCTGAAGGCCGATCACCGGGGTCAACTGTCTTGCAAGTTTAAACCCATAGGACCAGGAACCTTCTTTTGACAGTTTGTCCGAAAGTTCATTGTCGTATAAACTTACATCGCCATAAAAGGAAGTTTGACCAATAGATGTCCCTATTGACCAATGTTTTAATAGGTTGGACCACTTATATTTTTGTCTGTCGTACTGTGCAAAGGAAAATGATTGAAATAGAAATAAAACCATTACCGTAATCAGTATGGCTTTAGCCTTTTCTAAAATTTTAATATTTCTATTTTCGTTTTTCATTATCAGACACCTAAGGTATTCTCGATTTAAATAATTATGGACACATCGTGTATTCAATGTTTGTACCAAAGTGTTTAAGTTATGGGTAATCAGCCTTATACAGACATCATATTTGGATGGTCTTAAAAGGGAATAGATTGTTGTTTGTGCGACAATTGATTAAAAGTGCTGAAATACAGTCTGTTGGTGTTTTCTGGGAGGTTTTTTTAGTCGATTTGCCCTCTCCGTTATCGTAGGAAACCTACTTTAAAAGGGGATATTCAATTGGGGGAATAAAAAAACGGTTAATGTATTTTTCATTAACCGTTGGAATATATCATTTTGATCGAACAATAAATTAGCATCCTCCTGATGCAGCTGCTTTTTTCTTCTTCCGGCGGACCTTAACAGGTTTTTTAGTATCTGTGCTTGTGGTTGTTGAGGTTGAAACTGTACTTCCTGCAACTTTTGCATAATCAAAGTCTGCTGTTCCCTTAAAGTAAGAATCGTCACTTTCAGTATCGGCCAGGTTATCTTTGTGCATTTTGTAATAGTCGTATCCACCGGCCAGTACTTTTACGTTATCATAACCAATTTGCCTGAAAAGCATCCATGGTCCATTTGCCTGCAATTGGTTATCGCCATAAAGGACAACAGAAACACCTTTATCTTTAAATTCCTTGAGTTGTTTGATTTCTTCTTTTCTGGTGAGGTCATAGGCCGAGATGTTGATCGCCCCCGGTATATGGCCCCTGCTGTAGGTAAACTTGTCCCTGATGTCGATTAACATGATATTGTCATCGGTTCCGGCCACAAAGCTGGCCAGCTCATATGGATAAAGGCAATTCCCCTTTTCCGAAATCATCCGTAAAGTTTGCTCAGGAACTTGTTTATAGGTTAACCAAGGGGTTTTCAAAGTTATGAACCCAACCACGATGATGATAAAAAATATGGAAAGGGTTATAATTGACTTTTTAGGGTTTAATTCATGTACGTGCATAATGTTTGTTTTTTAATGTTGATCTGAGCGAAATCCCGCCATTGTGGGGCAATAAGGTTTTAATGTGATAATGAATGAATTTAGTTGTTTTAAAGAATTAATTATATCATTGTATAATTGAACCATTGAACCATTGAACCATTGAACCATTGTCTCCTTAACAACCGCCCGAAGCAGCTGTTTTTTTCTTTTTCCTTTGAATCTTTACCGCTTTTTTGTTGGATGACTTCTCGGATGTTTCTGTTTTGGCACCGGTAAAATACATCTGGGCGCCTTTCCTGAAATCATACAAGGCGAACTCTGTTGAAGGAGAGTCAGTTGAAGGTTTTTTGGGTTGGATTATCGTTCTTATCCAACAGTTAAGGCCTCCTTTCATGACATATATATTATCGTACCCAAGTCTTTTGGCAAGTACCCATGCCTGATCGGCTTTGATGTCGTCATTTGAGAAAAACAAAACTTTCATCCCATCTATTCCAAGATAGTCCTGATAGGATTCTTGCAGCAAACTATCGAGAGGGATATTGATGGATTTGGGCAGTGAAAATTTTTCATAATCTGCTGTAGGCCTTACATCCACCAGTTCGAGGCTTGGGTCGCCCTCAATGATTAACTGGGCCACCTTATCGGTACTCACGTAACGTGTGGGCTGGATAATCTCCCATAATAGTTCATCCGGGCCTATTTGCTGGTACTTTTGTCGTTCGGGAACGACTAACAATCCACCGGCAAGAACAATCATCAAAGCAGTGAGGATAATATAATTTTTGTTCATGATTCTTAGAATTTATAGGGTGTAATGTTTTTTCTAACTCGTTTTTCAATGATCCAGGTTATCCAGAAAGCTGCAAGGGCGATAACCACAAATGCAAACGCAATCCATTGTGCGGAAATGCCAAGCATATCTGTTATTGTTGGCGAACCCATGTCGCCGCTATAATAAAAATCCTGAAATAGGGGAAAAGCCTCGGAAAACAAAAAGATTCCAAGGAAAAGCCCACCTGTGAATACAAGGGCATCGAGTTTGCCGATGGCAATGGCCGTATAGCTGGTGCCCGGGCAAAACCCCCCAATGATGAACCCAAACCCCATTACAACACTTCCTGTTATCATAGGTGTGAGATAGGTTGGCAGAATAAATATTTTGTCCATTTCGAGCCAACCGAAGTAATCAAAATAGAGAAGGCCTACCATCGCAACAATTACTGCGGTAAAGAACACCCGGAGCACAACAAAGTTATATCCGTAAAAAACTCCGGCAAGGTTTCTTGAAGAAGAAAAGCCTGAAGCTTCCAGCACAAAGCCAAAAGCAATACCGAGAAGCAGGGCTATTACGAAGTCCCAGTTTCCGGTCAATATGCCATTAGGAATTAAAGGTCCCATTATATCTATGTTTTAAAATGTGAATAATCAAAAATTAAATCCAAAGTTTCCTGAAAAAATAAGCAACGGCATAACCCGTCCCAAATATCCCAAACATAACAATCATCCCACCGAATGAAAATGTGGCGGTTCCGCTCAATGCTGCCCCACTTGTGCAACCTCTTCCAAATTGGCTCCCAAACCCAAAAAGGATGCCCCCGACCGCCGCTCCGATCAATCTTGTCTTACTTGTTATTTTTGGTGAGTGCTCGACCCTGAATTTTTTTATCCTGCCAAATATGGCGCCCGACAATAACCCCCCGATAAATATCCCAATGGATTCAAAAACCAGCCAGTTATACATGGGGGAATGGTCGTCGCTTATGAACTTGCTATAAAAGGCACTCTCTTCGGCATGGCTCGACGATACCACATCAACCGATGTTACGACTGCACTTTTAACAGCCCCACTGGCACCCAGTCCACGGCCGGTAATGTAAACTGTTACTATAATAAGTATGCCCAATAACAAACCTCCAAAATAAGGGTTGATGTAATGCGGGTAATTTTTTATTTTATGCTTTTTCATTTTTTTGAATTTTCATCACAAACCTGCCCGCCCTAAACTTTGGCAGGCAGGGGTTCAAAGACACAAAGGTTTCCTTTTATTCATTTGTATGCCCAAACCAAATATGGATAGTTCATTTATTAATATTTCGTCAATATAAAAATCGTGTTATCTGACCGGCTTCTACCATTACGAACCTGAAAACCAAACCTCCAATAAGGATAAAAGTTGAAGGGATCCAGATGGGCACATGATAGCCCCTTAGTTCAAGGATTTCCATTATCGCAGGGAAAATGAGCCCAAGTACTACAACAAATGCCCAGAAAGTAACCGTGAAATCACCTCCGAGGAATAGTTCTGCCGCTTCGATTTTTGCTGCCGATCCTGCAAGGAACCCCATGAACATATGTGTAATGAGGAAAAGCTCAACTGTAATCAATATTAAATCAATACGGCCCAAAACTTTTCTTTCGTATTTGCTCTTCGATATCATCATTGTGAAAGCCAGTCCGGTCGAAAGCCCTGAAACCAAAAACAGAGGCCCTAAAATGGATGTGTTCCACAATGGCCTGGCATTAAAGGCAGATAATAAAATCCCCGTATAAACCCCAAGGATAATGGCAAGGGCCATGATTGTCCAGGCCATGGTTTTCCTGTATTTGATGGCAAATGCCTCAAACTTGTTCAGGATTTCAAATTTCCAGTCCCACCTGGGGAACATCTCTTTCATATACGAAGCTACCCATATCACTGAAAGGGGTGTTATGAACATCAATGTCCAGGCACCCCACGACATGGGCGATGTAAACCTTACCGTGGTATATAACCTCCAGAAGTAGAGTTGGTGTTTCAGGTCGAGGAACAAAGCAAATAGTCCAAGGGCCAGGGCAAACGGGGCAAGCAAAGGTGCCCACTTTACGCTTGCCTGCATATCCTTTTCTTTTTGCATCACAACAAAATACCCCGCAAAAAACAATATTCCGGCAGCAAGGCCGCCCAGGAACAGATACAATGGGATTTGCCAGTGCCAGATGTGCAGATAAGGATCTATGTTGGGGATATTGCGCCCGCTTACAAATAATTCTTCTTTCATCTGTTATAATTTAATAATTCGTTAATGTTTGTATTCGGCAGACTACTTTGTACAGGGCAAATTCCCGGGACATTGGTCAGACGGATGCAAATATGGCTATTCATTTTATTTTGATTTAGGTTCAATGTCAAGTCAGGAAATATAACTGTGGCTTTGTTCCGGCTTCGGGTGCCAATACCTTCCACCTCCTGTTCTTCAGTGCTTTGGAAACATCACTGTTGGGATCGTCGAGGTCGCCAAAATGCAAACATTTCGTTGGGCAAACTTCCACGCAGGCCGGATTTTGTCCCTTGTCGAGCCTATGTTTGCAGAAAGTGCATTTGTCAACATATCCTTCTGGATGGGAATAACGTGCATCATAAGGGCATGATTCAATACAGGCGCCACAGCCGATACATTCATTGTGTGTAACCATAACAATTCCGCCCTCCACAATATGGCTCGCCCCGGTTGGGCAGCATCTTACGCAAGGGGCATTATCGCAGTGGTTGCAACGTTCCGAGCGCAATTCGATTTCCACGTTCGGATAACTCCCGCTCACATTTTCAACGATCCAGTCCCTGCAATATCCGTGAGGGACATTGTTTTCTGTTTGGCAGGCAACCACACAGTCACCACAGCCTACACATTTTTTTGTGTCAATAGCCATTGCATATCTCATGACTCAACCTCCTCTTTTTTAGGGTTCCCTAATAAAAATGTAACAAAATTCCCTCTCATCCCGGTTCCACCCATCACAGGGTCGGTCATAACATGTGTCACCAGTTCCGAATCGCTTGCGCCCTTTCCATAGGAACGCGACAATCGCTTTTCTTTGTGGCCAAAACCATGGACCATGTAAACCGAATCCCAACGGATACGTTCGGTAACGCGAACTTTAATCGGGAAGGAGGAAACAACATCATCCTGGTTTTTCAGCCAAACCTTTTGGCCATTTTCGATTCCCCATATTTCAGCAACCCTTGGATTGACCCATAATTTGTTCTCGTCCATTAAATCATCGAGGTTGGGGTTATTTGTCGTACGACTGAATGTATGCATGGGTGCGCGGCCATAATTCAACCGGTAAAATCCTTCAGGGGGCTCTGGATGTGAAGTGTAATTGGGCAAAGGATCAAAACCTTCATAATCAAGTTCGGTAGAGTAAAGCTCTATCTTTCCCGTATTGGTGTTGAATTCAAAATCTTCAAGGTTTTGCAGGAAATAAAGATCGTCATATTACCTGTCAAACTTCTTCACCCCAATGCGTTTCATTTCTTCAAGGGATGAACCCACGTGTTTCAATTGCCAGTCCAATACTTCCTCAATCGAATCACATTTAAAATATTCATCCAATCCCAAACGGCTTCCCAATTGCTTGGCTATCCACCAATTGGGTTTGGAGTCATATTTCGGTTTGGCCGCTGGCATCCGAAGTGCTAAAAACGGTTCACGATGGGGCGAAGTCCTTACAAAATCATAACGTTCCAGATAGGTACATTCGGGAAGGACCACATCGGCATAGGCCGTAATGTCCATGGGCATGGTATCGATAACGACCAGGAATTCCAGGTTGTCGATTGCTTCGAGTGTTTTATTTTGGTCGGGCAATGAAGCGAGCAGGTTGGTCCCATAAACAATCCAAGCCCTCAATTGGTAATCCATGTCCGGGTTTGGGATGGTTGCATCGCAAATCCCTGTTGACAGCACTTCGTGAACAAGATTGTATTTTCCCGGAGGATAAGCATCTTTCCAAGTTCGGGATGGTTTGGGGTAAGGCGGTGAAGGGTATTTTGGGAGATGGACTTTTTCAGGAACATAAAATCCGCCCCTTCTTCCCCAGGAACCCAATAATGCATTGAGAATGGCAATTGCCCTCGACCGTTGGGTGTCGTCGCCGTACCAGGTAACATGCCTTCCGGGGTGTACGATAACAGCAGGGGAGGCATAGGCCATCTCGCGTGCCGTTCTCCTTATTATCTCAGGTTCGATGGTGGTAATCCCAAAGGCCCATTCAGGGGTTTTGTCTTTTACATGTTCTTTGAGTTCATCAAAACCAAATGCGTATTTCTTGATATATTCTTTGTCGTATAATTCTTCTTCGATAAGAACATGTGTCCAGGCAAGAAGTAAAGCAAGGTCGGTTGCGGGTTTTATGGGCAGCCAATATTTTGAGTGGGAAGCGGCCGTTGAAAACCTGGGATCAACGGTAATGATTGTTGCCCCATTATCAATGGCATCCGACATTTCCTGTATTTGGCCGTTGTGCATGTTTTCGCCAATGTGCGAGCCGATAAGTACCAGGCATTTGGTGTCCCTTATATCGGTTCTTTCCGGTGATTGGACATCTTCACCGTAAGTTGCCGTAAATGCAACTTCGCGAGGGCCGCGGCATTGTGCAAAAGACGGTGCGGAAATATTTGGGGAACCAAAGGCTTTTACTAAATGCCCCATGAGTTTGCCCCCGGTACCGTGTGAAAACAGGGCAACGCATTCGGGGCCATGCTCCTTTTTGATCTTCGACATTTTACTTGCGATCAGGTCAAGGGCTTCTTCCCAGCTTGCCTCCCGGTAGTATTGTGTGCCATTTTCTTTGGTTTCCCTTATCAATGGTGTTTTCAAACGGTCTTCATCGTGGTACATGCCTATTCCGCCCGTTCCCCTTGGGCATAACCTGCCGTTGCAGTGCGGGTCTTCTTTATTGCCAATGATTTTCCTTATCTCCCCTTTTTTGTCAACATAGGTCCAGGCCGCACATTTCCAGAAGCAAACCTCGCAAAAGGTTGGGTAAGGTGTCATGTCTTCGTCACTTACCGCTTCGTTTTTTTCGGCTGCATAGGCTGCATTTATCCCGTTGAAGTTCAGCGAACTTAAACCTAATGCGATGGCTCCTGTACCGAGTGTCGAGATTTTTATAAACTGTCTGCGATTTGTTTTCATTCCGACTTCATTTAAATATGTAATAAGCTACATAAGTGTATTTGTTGATGCAAAAATAGTTACAATTATGATAAATGTCATATGTCCATGTCTTGAGTGTGTATTTTGTAAAACACTGGTACACAAAACTATAAATATTGGCTTCATATATCTTTGAGAATGTAATGGACTGGTAGTTTGGAGATTACATTTCTTATTTAGAAGAAGTATAAATTTCGCTTAAGCGCATATTTATAAGTAATTCTAAATTGCGGAAAACCTTTTGGGCCGAAGTTGGCATTATGCGGAAGCACTCCAGAAGGTTAACATTGTGAAGGAGTGGGGAATCACCCAGCTAACACAGCAGTCGTATTTTTTGTCTTCAGGCCTTTCATTGTTTGGGGATTTCTCCCTTGCACGCCATGGCCTGCGCATTGGGTTGAAATGACAACGAAGACGAGGGTAGCTCCCAATGAGTTTCAGGGTCTTCAGGCCATGTGAAATTGGATTTGTTAGGGGCAAAAAAAGTTATTGTTTTATCCCGGTAGTGACTTTGCCCGTTTTGGTATCAAGTTCGGAACCGCCCATGGAATGGGGGATCATATACATCGAAAGCAGGACAATGGCGGCAATGATTGGCCACAATCTGTTTTTCCTTTTTTTCCACAAAACCAGAATGGCAAACGTCCAAAACAGAAATGCGAAGATTGTTTTGTTGTCGGTCCAATCGCCACCAAAAGGCCAACCGGTCCAGTAATCGCCAAAAGCATATTTCTGGACAATAGGGCCAAGGATCAGTCCACCGATAAGTAAACAGATCGTGGTGACTTTTGCATAGCTAAAAGTCCGATGCCCTTTACCTATAGCTTCGATTCCGGTGCGCATAGAGTAAAGCATGGCCAGAAACATGAAGATTACATGGGGAATAAGGATATACAAAGGAACGCCGCCTTTAAACCGGATCACGACCGGATCCTCCCTTAAAATTATTTCCCGGTCGCTGGAAACCACGGTAACTATATATTCAAGTTTTCCGGCGGGAGGTTGGTGAGGGAGGTTCGCAGACAAATAATCCCCATCATGCACCATGTTTATTTTCTCCCATTCATCCTGCGTTCGGTACTTCCTATAAGAGATAAACCCATTGATATTTTCAGGGACTTCAATTTTAACCCTTGCATCCTTTTTGCCTCCCCAACTTGTGATCAATTTGTAGGAGTAGCTTATCCCATTAATTTCGATCTCTCCCTTTGTTGGATAAGTGGGCCCTGTGGTTTTCTGATAAACAGCAATCCCAACCGTAAATACAATGGCGAAGACCCATAAATATGTTGATTGTGTTTTTGAGATCATCCTGAATTGTTTACTGATTTTAAAGCTGCAAAAGTAGGGATTTTGTAAAAACCTTTGGTGTCGAAGTTGAACAGTGTGCTGGGGAATAGGCCCACGAGTAGTAAGAAAGGTTGAAATACAATTGACTTTTTCTTCTTTGCCAACAGGCATAAACTGTAGGGTGCCCGGATCCATCGCCGATACAATCTGTGAGTATTCATGATCTCCTCAATTTCCTTTTCTGTCAAATATATGAGGTAATGTTCTATTTCTTTCCTTTCCGGTACCAAGAAATCAAGTTTGCCAAAAAAGTTACTATTTAATTTATTTTGCATTTCCACCATGAAAGGCTTGATTTCATAATATTGTTCGTAAGCTCCCAAGTGTCGAAATCACCGCCATCCATAAAAGTAGCCAGGTGTGGCTTGAAGGTGGCCATGCTTTCAAAAACAGTATTGGTGAATTTTGCATTTGCTGGTTGAATCTGCCATAATTAAAAGCCTAACTAAGATTTTTTATTATGGTGTTGTTCAGGGTTTTTTCATAAAACCGGCATTTTTGTGGGATATAGTGGATTCGAACCACTGACCCCCGCCCTGTCAAGGCGGTGCTCTGAACCAACTGAGCTAATATCCCCTGGCAATTTGCTGCAAAAATAGAAAATCATTTCAAATTCACAATCATTTACTTTGTTTTTATACTTTTGTCAAAAGTACGTGCTTTTGAATTAGATCCATTCCAGGACTTGGTTTGGGCATTTCCAAATAAACAAAATCTGGTATTATGAAAAGAATTTCCATCCTTATCCTTGTTTTTACCCTGTTTCAGGTTGTCGTACTGGGACAATCCGCGAAAAAGGAATTCACGCTTCAAAGTGTATTTCAATCACCCCGGTTTTATCCGAAAGGGGTTTATGGCATCGTCCCGTTGAATGATGGGGAAAGTTATTGTGCCCTGGAATCGGACAGCATAATTATTTATGATTATAAGAGCGGGGAAAAAACAGGGATTATTGTGACCAAAGCTCAATTAATCCCAAATGGCGATACGGTTCCGATTTCGATGAGGGGTTTTCAATTGAGCAAAGATGAATCAAAAATATTGTTTTCCACAAAAACAGAGCAGATATACCGGCATTCCACAAAGGCTGAATTTTATATTTATGACAGGGAAAATGAAGAATTGACCCTTTTGTCGAATAGCGGGAAACAGCGCCTGGCCGATTTTTCGCCGGATGCTTCAAAGGTTGCATTTGTTCGCGGCAATAATATTTTCATCAAGGACTTGGTCACTGGATATGAAGTGCCTGTGACGAAAGATGGGAGAACCAACAATCTTATCTATGGCACGACCGATTGGGTTTATGAAGAGGAGTTTGGGTTTACAAAAGCCTTTTTTTGGTCACCGGATGGAAATAAGATTGCATTTTACCGTTTTGATGAAAGCAATGTGAAAGAGTATCAACTGACCCATTGGGGCGATTTGTACCCTGAGTACCATAAATACAAATACCCCAAGGCTGGCGAAGACAATTCCATTGTCAGTATCCATGTTTATGATCTTGAAACTGGTGAAACAAATACGATGGATACCGGATTGGAAACCGATATTTATATTCCGAGGATCAAATGGACGAATGACCCTACTAAACTGTCTATTCAATGGATGAACCGTTTGCAAAATGAATTGAAGATATTGGTAGCCGATGTAAATGAGGGGAAAACCAAACCTATCTATATAGAAACAAACAAGTATTATATTGATATTACCGATAACCTGAGCTTTCTGGAAGATAACGGGCGGTTTGTTTTTACAAACGAATCAGATGGGTACCACCATATATATATGTATGGCATGGATGGTAGTTTGATTACACAAATTACCCGGGGGAAATGGGATGTGACAAGCATATATGGGATAGACGAAGACAGGGAGGTGATTTATTATGGCTCAAGTGAATCGTCACCTCTTAACAGGGACTTCTATCAAATTGGTTTTGATGGGAAAGGGAAGAAGTTGCTTTCGGAAAAAGAAGGTGACAACAGAATCCAGTTTAGCAAGAAATTCAATTATTACATAAGTACTTATTCGGATGCCACTACCCCTCCAATTATTACTGTCAATTCTTCAAAAGGCAAAGAGTTAAGGGTATTAAAGGATAATTCAGGCTTAATCGATACGTTGAACAATTATACCTATAGCAATCGTGAGTTCTTTTCGTTCACAACAACGGGAGGGGTGAATTTGAATGGGTGGATGATCAAGCCTTTCGATTTTGACCCTTCCAAAAAGTATCCTGTTCTAATGTATGTATATGGCGGCCCCGGGTCCCAAACCGTGCGGAACAACTGGGGAAGCGGGGATTTGTGGTATCAGATGCTTTCGTCAAAAGGGATAATCATTGTTTCGGTGGATAACCGGGGAACGGGTGCCCGTGGGGAAGAGTTCAAAAAAACAACCTATCTAGAACTTGGCAAATATGAAACCGAAGATCAGATAGAGGTTGCCAAATACCTTGCCTCGCTCGATTATGTCGATAAAGACCGGATCGGAATCTGGGGATGGAGCTACGGTGGCTTCATGTCCACTTCATGCCTCACCAAGGGAGCCGATTATTTTTGCATGGGGGTAGCTGTGGCCCCGGTCACGAATTGGCGTTATTACGATAACATTTATACCGAAAGGTTTATGAGGACACCACAGGAAAACCCTGAGGGATATGACGAAAATTCACCCATTAACCATGTAGAAAACCTCAAAGGGAAATTCCTTTTGATTCATGGAACTGCCGACGATAATGTGCACATCCAGAATTCGATGGATCTGATCACTGCGCTGGTTGCGGCCAATAAGCAATTCGATATGCAGTTTTATCCCAATAGCAACCATGGGATTTATACAGGGAAAAATACCCGCATTCATTTATATACAAGGATCACGGATTTTATTTACGATAATTTATTATTAAAAGAATAAATTTGCTTTTATAATTAAAATTTATACTTTTGCACCCCGATTTTGAAATATTCATTATAATTAAATAACGGAAAAATGATAATAGTACCTGTTAAAGAAGGCGAAAGCATCGAGAGGGCTTTGAAAAAGTATAAAAGGAAGTTTGAAAAAACCGGAGTTATAAAAGAGTTGCGTGAAAGGCAAAAGTTCACAAAACCTTCTATAAAGAACAGAGAGCAGAGATTAAAAGCCATATACGTACAAGGTCTTAGGGATAAGGAAGAAGGCTTGTAGTATAAAAGAAATTAACTTTTTTTAAGGAAGAAATACTTGTGTTATCAAAATTTTTATTAATTTTGAGACAATGGTTTCTTCCTTTTTTGTTTTAATGGATATTCAACTTTTTTTTCAATATTTGGAGACTGAGAAAAGATGCTCGCCTCACACCTTAAAGGCATACAAAGCTGACCTCGCGCGGTTTTTTGGTTTCATTTCAACCCAATACCATATTAAAGAAATCCCAGAAATAGAACTCCCCATGATTCGTTCATGGATTGTTTCGATGATGGATAATGGGATATCTTCCCGTACAATCAATAGAAAGCTATCAAGCTTGAAATCACTGTACAGGTTTTTGATCAGGGAGGATATTGTAAAAGTAAATCCGGTCACTAAAGTAATCCCTCCAAAATCGGCCCAGCCCCTTCCGGTATTTGTCGATAAGAAAGGAATGGATTTGCTTTTTGACAAAGTGGAATTTGAACAGGGTTTTGTGGGAAGCCGGGACAAGTTGATCTTGGAGATGTTTTATTTCACGGGGGTCAGGTTATCAGAATTGATTGAGATGACAGATGCTAATGTCGATTTGTCCCAACAACAAATAAAAGTACTTGGAAAAAGGAACAAGGAGCGTATTATCCCTATTGATATGGTGTTCATCCAATCCATTCGGAATTATATCGGGACCAGGAACAAAGAAGTGGGGCAATCCGGGCCGGTCAGTTTTTTATTTCTTACGGAAAGTGGAAACAAAATGTACAAAAAACTTGTTTATCGGATAGTGAATTCGTATCTTGGGAAGGTTTCTACATTAACAAAAAAGAGCCCTCATGTTTTAAGGCATACTTTTGCGACACATATGTTGAACAATGGTGCTAACCTCAATACAATTAAAGAATTCCTTGGCCATTCGAATTTGGCAGCAACACAAATTTATACACATAATACAATAGATAAGCTTAAATTGATATATGAACAAGCCCATCCCAGGGCATAAAATGATGAAAGGACAATTCTATGAAAGTAAAAATTAATTCAGTTCACTTTAAAGCTGACAGCAAACTGGAAACTTTTATTAACGAAAAAATTGATAAACTTTCTGGTTTGTATGATGGTGTTATTGGAAGTGATGTTACACTTAAAGTTGACAACACCGAGTCGCCTGAGAACAAAATCACCGAAATCAAGTTAACGGTAAGGGGCAATAACCTATATGCAAAGAAGCAATGCAAGACTTTTGAAGAGGCCACGGATATAGCTGTAGATGCCCTGAGAAAGCAGCTTTCGAAGCACAAGGAGAAGTTCAAAAAGAGGTAAATAAATTTATTTTATTTTTTCTTTGATTATTCAAATTATGTTTTATACTTTTGCAGTCCTTTTTTTGAGGACTGTTTTTTATTGTAGGAAAGCAGAAATGCCAATGTAGCTCAGTTGGCCAGAGCAGCTGATTTGTAATCAGCCGGTCGGGGGTTCGAATCCCTCCATTGGCTCGTTCTTTAAAATGATGAAAACTTAAGAAACGGGGGGATTCCAGAGCGGTCAAATGGGGCAGACTGTAAATCTGTTGGCGAAGCCTTCGGAGGTTCGAATCCTCCTCCCCCCACTCTTCTTTTCTTTGTTGAATTGTAAAACCGGGGAATTGCTTATATTGTTAAGTCGTTTCCTTTTATGTTGTTCAGCAATTGCTTAAGCGGGAGTAGCTCATTTGGTAGAGCGATAGCCTTCCAAGCTATAGGTGGCCGGTTCGAGCCCGGTCTCCCGCTCAAAGGCCATTGTAGCTCAGGGGTAGAGCGCTTCCTTGGTAAGGAAGAGGTCATGAGTTCAATTCTCATCAATGGCTCTTAGTTTGATTCTTTTTTTATACATAGTAAACTCTATTTTTAACAATAATTGATATGGCAAAAGAAAAATTTGATCGTTCCAAACCGCACGTTAATATTGGTACAATTGGTCACGTTGACCACGGTAAAACCACATTGACCGCTGCTATTACATTAAACCTCCAGGATTCAGGCCTTGCAACATTCAAGTCCTTTGACGAAATTGATAATGCCCCTGAAGAAAAGGAAAGAGGTATTACAATTAACACAGCTCACGTTGAGTACGAAACTGCCAATAGGCATTATGCACACGTTGACTGTCCCGGTCACGCTGACTATGTGAAGAATATGGTAACAGGTGCTGCCCAGATGGACGGTGCCATTCTTGTGGTTGCCGCAACTGATGGACCTATGCCCCAAACCAGGGAACATATCCTTCTTGCTCGTCAGGTAGGTGTGCCTAAAATCGTTGTTTTCATGAACAAGGTTGACATGGTTGACGATGAAGAACTCCTTGAGCTCGTTGACATGGAAATCAGGGAATTGTTGAGTTTCTACGAATTTGATGGTGACAATACCCCTATAATTCAAGGTTCTGCTCTTGGTGCACTTAACCAGGAAGCAAAATGGATTCCTCAAATCCATGAACTGATGGAAGCTTGTGATACTTGGATTCCTTTACCTGAGCGCGACGTTGATAAACCTTTCCTTATGCCTGTTGAGGATGTATTCTCAATTACGGGTCGTGGAACAGTTGCAACAGGGAGGATTGAATCCGGTGTAATCAAAGTTGGTGAAGCAGTTGATATTATCGGATTGGGTGCAGAAAAACTCAAATCGGTTTGTACGGGAGTTGAGATGTTCCGTAAAATACTTGATAGGGGAGAAGCCGGTGACAACGCAGGGTTGTTGTTAAGGGTAATTGATAAGAACGAAATTACAAGGGGAATGGTAATCGCACATCCTGGTTCAATTACTCCCCATACCCATTTTAAAGCTGAGGTTTATATCCTGAAGAAAGAAGAAGGTGGAAGGCATACCCCGTTCCATAACAACTATCGTCCGCAGTTCTATTTCAGGACAACGGACGTTACCGGGGAGATTATTTTACCAGAAGGTGTAGAAATGATCATGCCTGGTGATAACCTTACAATTGAAGTGAAATTGATCACTGAAATTGCAATGGCTAAAAACCTGAGGTTTGCTATTCGTGAAGGTGGCCGTACAGTTGGTGCTGGTCAGGTAACCGAAATCATAGAGTAGCAATAGCCTGTTTGATATAAAATTTGATAAAGGTATCCCGTAAGAATTTCGGGATGCCTTTATATGCAAATTGCGAATATTTATCAATTACGAACGGGTGTAGCTCAGCTGGTAGAGCTCTGGTCTCCAAAACCAGGAGTCGTGGGTTCGAATCCTACCACCCGTGCAAAAGTTTAATACAATGGCAAAATTCAGTATATCAGGTTACGCAAAAGAAAGTTATGACGAACTTGTTCATAAAGTATCGTGGCCCACATGGAGCGAGCTCCAGAACAGCGCAATCGTAGTTTCGGTGGCTTCCCTTATTATTGCCTTTGTGGTTTATTTAATGGATTTTTCTTTTCAGAGCCTAATGAAATTATTTTATAATAATTTTTAGTATCGCATTCCTGATTGTAGATAAACCAAATTGTGCATTTAAAGATAATCATTACCTAAGAAATGAGCGAACAAGTTAAAAAGTGGTATGTTGTAAGGGCCATTAGCGGAAGCGAGAAAAAGGCAAAGCAATATCTTGATAGCGAGATTAAGCGATTGAAATTGGAAGATTTCATTTCGAAGGTGCTCATTCCTTATGAGAAAGTATATCAGGTAAGGAACGGGAAAAAAATCAGTAAAGAGAGAAACCTGTACCCCGGTTATATCCTTATTGAAGCTGCATTGGTCGGCGAAATCCCCCACATTATCAAAAGTATCCCCAATGTAATCGGGTTTATAGGGACAAGGGGGGAACCCAATGCTTTGCGGATGTCAGAGGTGAACCGTATCCTTGGTAAAGTAGATGAACTTGCAGAACAGGGCGAAGAGGTGAACATACCATTTATTATTGGAGAGTCGGTTAAGGTTATCGATGGGCCATTTAATAGCTTCAGTGGTGTGATCGAGGAAATCAACGAAGAGAAGAAAAAACTGAAAGTGATGGTAAAGATCTTCGGAAGGAAAACACCACTCGAACTTGGTTTTATGCAAGTCGAAAAAGAATAAAATTGAATATTGAGCTGTTACACAATATAAATTCAAGCTGTTACGCAAAACAATTATTTATTTAAAGTTTAGATTTTAAAAGATGGCTAAAGAAGTAAGTGGATTAATCAAATTACAAATCAGGGGAGGCGCTGCAAATCCTTCACCACCAGTTGGGCCTGCATTGGGTGCAAAAGGTGTTAATATAATGGAATTTTGCAAGCAGTTTAATGCGCGTACACAGGATAAAGCCGGCAAAGTACTTCCGGTGATTATCAGTGTTTACAAAGACAAATCCTTTGATTTCATCATCAAAACCCCGCCGGTTGCGGTTCAGTTACTTGATGCGGCAAAGCTTAAAAAGGGCTCTCCTGAATCCAATAGGTTAAAGGTGGCCACTGTTAGCTGGGATCAAATACAATCAATTGCCGAAGGGAAAATGGTTGACATGAATGCCTTTACGGTAGAGTCCGCGATGCACATGGTTGCAGGAACTGCCAGAAGTATGGGCATAAAGGTTAAAGGCGCTTTTCCGGTAAGTAATTAAAATTGCAATTTCACGGATTTGCATCATTTAATCGTGATTGTGATTTGTGGGGAAATATAACTAGAGTTAATTAATAAAAAGGTAAAATGGCCAAATTAACTAAGAATAAGAAAGAAGTTTTAGCTAAATTCGATAAAGAAGGGATATATCCTATTACCGATGCTGCTGGTATTGTCAAAAAAATCACATATACCAAATTTGATGCATCTATCGATATGGATATTCGATTGGGCGTTGACCCCCGAAAAGCCAATCAAATGGTGCGGGGAACAGTTGCCCTTCCTCATGGTACAGGTAAATCAATAAGAGTACTTGTGCTGTGCAGTCCTGATAAAGAAGAAGAAGCTAAAGAAGCAGGAGCTGATTATGTTGGACTTGATGAATACGTCCAGAAAATAAAAGGTGGATGGACTGATATTGATATAGTTATTACAATGCCAAGTGTTATGTCAAAAGTAGGTGCATTGGGAAGGATATTAGGCCCCAGGGGACTGATGCCCAATCCTAAGAGCGGTACAGTGACCATGGACATTGGCAAAGCAGTAAAAGCAGTAAAAGCAGGTAAAATTGATTTCAAGGTTGATAAAACAGGGATCATTCATGCAGCTATCGGTAAAGTATCTTTTAACGAAGATATGATCATTGATAATGCAAGAGAACTTATTAATACAATTATGAAGTTAAAACCTTCTGCTGCAAAAGGTACCTATGTAAAAAGTATTTATTTGTCAAGTACAATGAGTCCTGGTATTCAAATCGATCCTAAATCAGTTACTTTATAGTATTAACAGATTAAAGGTAAAAGACTTTCATAATGAAAAAAAGTGAAAAAAATCAACTTATAGATATCATTGCCGAACAACTAAATCAGAACAGCAATATTTATGTGGCAGATATTTCAAACCTGGATGCAGAAAATACAAGCAACCTGAGAAGGCTTTGTTTTAAAAACGATATCAAGTTGACCGTTGTCAAGAACACATTGCTCAAAAGAGCGATGGAAAAATCAGGGAAGAACCTCGATGATCTATATGAAATCCTTCAAGGCCCTACTTCCCTTATGTTTTCCGAGGCAGGAAATGCTCCTGCAAAACTCATAAAGGAGTTCAGGAAAAAGACGAAGGACAGGCCCTTGTTAAAAGGTGCTTATGTGGAAGAATCAACTTATCTGGGTGACGACCAACTGGAAACACTTGTAAACATCAAATCGAAAAACGAACTGATCGGCGACGTGATTGCATTGTTGCAATCCCCGGCCAAAAATGTCATTTCGGCATTACAATCAGGTGGTCAAAGTCTTACCGGAATTCTTAAAACCTTATCGGAAAAAGAAGGATAGGGCAATTTAGATTATTTCAACTAGTAAAAAAACAATTTGTATAACATTAATAAAACGAATATAAAATGGCAGACTTAAAAGCATTTGCAGAACAATTAGTTAATTTGACTGTTAAAGAAGTAAACGAATTAGCTGAAATCTTAAAAGACGAATATGGAATCGAACCTGCAGCAGCAGCTGTTGCAATTGCAGGACCGGCAGCAGGCGGCGAAGGCGCGGTAGCCGAAGAACAAACCGAATTTGATGTAGTCCTTACAGCAGCGGGCCAATCAAAACTGGCCGTTGTGAAACTGGTTAAAGAACTTACCAGCCTTGGTCTCAAAGAAGCCAAGGAATTGGTTGACTCAGCACCTAAAGCTATCAAAGAAGGTGTAACAAAAGATGAAGCAGACGCATTACAAAAGCAATTGGAAGAAGCAGGAGCAGAGGTTGAGGTTAAATAAGGATTTTAGATTGTGCTGCTGGAATTAGGCTGCTATTGCATTGTAAAATGTTTGGCGGTCTAATTCTATATTTGTATGTTCTTATTTTTTTAACTTTTAAATACTTACAACCTTGGCTATTTCCGACAACAACAGAATCAATTTTAGTTCCACAAAAATAAAATACGAATATCCCGATTTTCTTGATATCCAGGTGAAATCCTTCCAGGACTTTTTTCAGCTGGAAACCAACCCTGAGAACAGGATCAACGAGGGATTGTATAAGGTTTTTAGTGAAAACTTTCCAATTACCGATGCCAGGAACAACTTTGTATTGGAATTCCTTGATTATTTCATTGATCCCCCCCGGTATTCAATCGTGGAGTGCAATGAAAGGGGATTGACTTACAGTGTCCCCTTAAAGGCAAAACTGAAACTTTATTGTACCGACCCGGAGCATGAGGATTTTGAAACCATCATCCAGGATGTTTATTTGGGCATGATCCCCTATATGACACCCAAGGGCACCTTCATTGTCAACGGGGCAGAAAGGGTAATCGTTTCGCAATTGCACCGTTCGCCAGGTGTTTTCTTCGGACAGCACAAACATGCCAATGGTACTACACTGTATTCAGCCAGGATTATCCCTTTCAAAGGATCATGGATCGAATTCACAACTGACATCAACAATGTGATGTATGCGTACATCGACAGGAAGAAAAAACTACCCGTAACCACTTTGTTGCGTGCAATTGGATATGAAACCGACAAAGACATCCTTGAGATATTTAACCTTGCAGATGAAATCAAAGTGAGTAAAGCCGGGTTGAAAAGGGTTATCGGAAGAAGATTGGCCGCAAGGGTCGTATGTTCATGGGTAGAGGATTTCGTGGATGAGGATACAGGTGAAGTAGTTTCAATTGAAAGGACGGAAGTAATCATTGACCATGAAACCGAGCTTGAAACAGCCCATATTGCACAAATTATGGATTCCGGTGTGAAAACAATTCTTTTGCACCGCGATGAAACAACGGCTACCGACTTTTCCATTATTTTCAATACCCTGCAAAAAGATACGGCCAACTCTGAAAAAGAAGCTGTTGAATTTATTTACAGGCAATTGAGGAATGCCGAGCCACCTGATGAGGAAACCGCACGTGGTATTATCGACAAATTGTTTTTCTCCGATAAAAGATATGACCTTGGGGAAGTTGGAAGATATCGGATAAACAAAAAATTGGGTTTATCCGTTGATTCAAATACCAAAGTCCTTACAAAAGAAGATATTATCGATATCCTGAAATACCTGATTGAATTGGTCAATTCAAAAACAGATGTAGATGATATTGACCACTTGAGCAACAGGAGGGTGAGAACTGTTGGTGAGCAGTTGTATTCCCAGTTTGGAGTTGGTCTTGCGCGTATGGCAAGAACTATCCGGGAAAGGATGAACGTCAGGGACAACGAGGTTTTTACACCAACTGACCTGATCAATGCCAAAACACTCTCTTCGGTTATCAATTCGTTTTTTGGCACCAATGCTTTGTCGCAGTTTATGGATCAAACAAATCCGTTGTCGGAGTTGACCCATAAAAGAAGGATTTCCGCTTTGGGCCCTGGTGGATTGTCAAGGGAAAGGGCAGGCTTTGAGGTACGTGACGTTCACTATACCCACTATGGCCGTCTTTGTACGATTGAAACACCTGAAGGCCCGAATATTGGTTTGATTTCTTCACTTTGTGTTTATGCCAAGATCAACAGGCTGGGGTTTATCGAAACACCTTATAAGAAGGTTGTTGACGGGGTTGTTCAAATGGACGAACCACCGGTTTACCTGAGTGCCGAAGAAGAAGAAGATAAGATTATAGCCCAGGCAAATACTGTGCTTGAAGATGATGGTAATTTTGTGAACGACAGGGTGAAAGTCCGGTTTTTTGCCGATTACCCGATTATAGAAAAAACGAATGTCAATTTAATTGATATCGCCCCGAACCAGATTGCCTCCATTGCTGCTTCGCTCATCCCGTTCCTGGAACATGATGATGCCAACAGGGCTTTGATGGGATCAAACATGATGCGGCAGGCAGTACCGCTCTTGAATTCCGAAGCCCCGGTCGTGGGAACAGGGATTGAAGGGCCACTTGCCCGTGATTCCCGAGTTTTGATCAATGCCGAAGGGGATGGTGTGGTCGAGTTTGTTGATGCAAACGAAATCAGGATCAAATATTCGCGCCACGAAGATGAAAAACTGGTCAGTTTTGAAGATGATGAAAAAACCTATTTTCTGACAAAATTCAAAAGGACCAATCAAAATACGTCCATTAACCTTCGTCCCATTGTGAAAAAGGGGGACAAGGTGCAAAAAGGACAAGTGCTTTGCGAGGGATATGCAACCCAGGATGGAGAACTTGCACTTGGTAGGAACTTGATGGTTGCTTTCATGCCCTGGAAAGGATATAATTTTGAGGATGCCATTGTTATTAGCGAAAAAGTTGTAAAGGAAGATATATTTACTTCCGTTCATATCGAAGAATTTACCCTGGAAGTAAGGGATACTAAACGTGGGATCGAAGAATTAACAGCTGATATTCCCAATGTGAGTGCGGAAGCCACAAAGGATCTGGATGATAATGGGATTATCAGGATTGGTGCAGAAGTGAGGGAAGGTGATATCCTGATCGGGAAAATAACCCCGAAAGGTGAATCTGACCCAACTCCGGAAGAAAAGCTTCTTAGGGCCATTTTTGGTGACAAGGCCGGTGACGTGAAAGATGCCTCTTTAAAGGCACCCCCTTCGATGAAAGGTGTCGTGATTGATAAAAGGCTTTTTTCCAGGGCCATCAAAGACAGAAAGGCAAAAACAAAGGAGAAGGAGATTATCGAAATCCTGGACGTTGAATACAATAAAAATATCGAGGAGCTAAAAAGCAAACTTGTCGATAAATTGACAGTTCTCGTGAGTGGCAAAACTTCCCAGGGAGTGTTCAATAAATTCAAGGAAGAACAGATTCCCAAGAAAACAAAGTTCACCCAAAAATTGCTTCAGGGCATTGATTACCTGAACGTGAACTCTTCCAAGTGGACCACCGATAAAGCAAAGAATGAGTTGATCAAGCGATTGATTAACAACTATACCATAAAATACAAGGAGTATCTTGGCATTTATAACCGCAAGAAATTCGTTGCAAGTGTCGGGGATGACCTTCCCAATGGAATTGTGCAAATGGCGAAAGTTTTTGTTGCCAAAAAACGAAAGTTGACCGTAGGTGATAAAATGGCCGGACGACATGGGAACAAAGGCATTGTTGCCAAGATTGTACGTGAAGAAGATATGCCGTTCCTTGAAGATGGAACCCCTGTTGATATCGTCCTTAACCCCTTGGGCGTACCTTCAAGGATGAACCTCGGACAGATTTACGAAACCATTCTTGCATGGGCCGGTATGAGGCTTGGTGTCAAGTTCGCTTCCCCGATTTTTGATGGGGCAACTGCCGAGCAAATCGATGGGTATATGAAAAAAGCCGGACTTCCTTCCAATGGGATGGTTTATCTTTATGATGGCGGGACCGGAAAAAAATTCGACCAGCCGGCAACTGTTGGTTATATCTACATGCTGAAACTTCACCATATGGTGGATGATAAGATGCACGCCCGTTCCATTGGCCCTTACTCGCTTATTACCCAGCAGCCTCTTGGTGGTAAAGCCCAGTTTGGTGGACAAAGGTTTGGTGAGATGGAAGTCTGGGCACTCGAGGCCTTTGGTGCGGCCAATGTGCTGCAAGAAGTCCTTACCGTCAAGTCAGATGATGTGGTGGGACGTGCTAAAGCCTATGAATCCATTGTGAAAGGTGAAAATATGCCCAGGCCAAATGTCCCTGAATCATTTAACGTTCTTGTACATGAATTGAGGGGCCTTGGCCTGAATGTTACTTTCGACAAGTAATTCTCACATTCTGTTTTTTGTAATTTTTTAACTGAATTAAAGTACATACTATATGGCATTCAGAAAAGAAGAAAAAATCCCCAGTGAATTTTCAAAAATCACAATTAGCCTGGCTTCTCCCGAAATGATCCTTGAGAGGTCACATGGTGAAGTAACAAAACCTGAAACCATTAATTACCGGACTTATAAACCGGAACGTGATGGTTTGTTTTGTGAACGTATTTTCGGCCCTGTTAAGGATTGGGAATGCCATTGTGGTAAATACAAGCGGATACGCTACAAGGGAATCGTTTGTGACCGCTGTGGTGTTGAAGTTACCGAAAAGAAAGTAAGGCGCGAGCGGATGGGGCATATCCACCTTGTTGTACCGGTTGTCCATATTTGGTTTTTCAGGTCTTTGCCCAATAAGATTGGTGCATTGCTTGGCCTTCAGACAAAAAAACTGGATACAATTATTTATTATGAAAGATATGTTGTTATCAACCCGGGAGTAAAAGAAGCCGAGGATATCAAATATTTGGATTTCCTTACGGAAGAAGAGTATTTTGATATTATTGATTCACTCCCTGCAGATAACCAACACCTGGACGATTCCGACCCGGATAAGTTTATTGCAAAAATGGGCGCCGAGGCAATCCATGATTTGCTCGCCCGTCTTGATTTGGACAAGATGTCGTACGAATTGAGGCATAAAGCAAATACAGAAACCTCACAACAACGTAAACAGGAAGCTTTGAAAAGGCTTCAGGTTTACGAAGCTTTCAGGGACGGGATGAAACGGATAGAGAACAGGCCCGAATGGATGATCGTGAAAATTGTCCCGGTGATCCCGCCTGAACTACGCCCACTTGTCCCCCTTGATGGAGGCAGGTTTGCGACTTCCGATTTGAACGACCTTTACAGAAGGGTCATTATTCGGAACAACAGGTTGAAACGCCTGATCGAAATAAAGGCGCCCGACGTTATCATGCGTAACGAAAAAAGGATGCTCCAGGAAGCTGTTGATTCATTGTTTGATAATTCCCGGAAATCGAATGCCGTTAAAACGGAATCGAACCGTGCATTGAAATCCTTGAGCGATAGCTTGAAAGGTAAGCAAGGCCGTTTTCGTCAGAATCTCCTTGGTAAAAGGGTTGACTATTCAGGCCGTTCTGTAATTGTGGTTGGCCCTTACCTCAAATTGAACGAGTGTGGATTGCCAAAAGGAATGGCATCGGAGCTTTTCAAGCCCTTTATCATCCGCAAAATGCTGGAAAGGGGAATCGTGAAAACGGTAAAATCTGCCCGGAAAATTGTTGACAGAAAAGATCCCGTTGTTTGGGACATACTCGAAAATATCCTAAAAGGACACCCTGTAATGCTAAACCGTGCCCCTACTTTGCACAGATTGGGTATCCAGGCATTCCAGCCTAAACTGATCGAGGGGAAAGCTATCCAGTTGCACCCACTTGTATGTACGGCTTTTAACGCTGACTTTGATGGCGACCAGATGGCTGTCCACGTTCCTTTGGGAAATGCCGCCATCCTTGAAGCACAAATGTTGATGCTTGCATCGCATAATATCCTGAACCCCGCAAACGGTGCACCTATCACTGTCCCTTCACAGGACATGATCTTGGGCCTTTATTATATCACAAAGTCAAGGAAGAGTATTCCTGAACACCTTGTGAAAGGTGAAGGGGGGACATTCTACGGGCCAGAGGAAGTTATTATTGCCTTTAATGAAGGAAGGGTTGACTTACATGCGATCATCAAGTGTAAGCTCAATGATGTTGAAGATGGCAAACCGGTCACAAAAATGATTGAAACTACTGTTGGAAGGGTTCTTTTCAACCAGGTAGTACCCGATGAATATGGTTATATCAACAGTGTATTGACCAAAAAAGCATTGCGCGATATTATTGGGGATGTGCTTAAAGTTACCGGAACCGCGAAAACTGCGGATTTCCTTGACGATATTAAAAACCTTGGGTTTAAAATGGCATTTGAAGGAGGTCTCTCTTTTAACCTTGGTGACGTTATTATCCCCGATATCAAGGAGGAACTCATTACTAATGCAAATGCAGAGGTTGATGAAGTAAGGAACAATTACAATATGGGTTTCATTACGAACAATGAAAGGTACAACCAGATTATTGATATCTGGACCCATACAAATTCAAGGTTGACCCAAACACTGATGAATACCTTGAAAAAAGACCAGCAGGGATTTAACCCGATTTACATGATGCTTGATTCAGGTGCAAGGGGTTCCAAGGAACAAATCCGCCAGTTATCAGGGATGAGGGGCTTGATGGCAAAACCACAGAAATCAGGTGCAACAGGTGGTGAGATTATTGAAAACCCAATTTTGGCCAACTTTAAAGAGGGCCTTTCAGTCCTTGAGTATTTTATTTCCACGCACGGTGCGCGTAAAGGTTTGGCCGATACCGCCCTTAAAACTGCTGATGCGGGCTACCTTACCCGTAGGCTTGTTGATGTTTCCCAGGATGTTGTTATAAATACACGGGATTGCGGAACCTTACGGGGCTTAACGACCACTGCATTAAAGAAAAATGAAGAGGAAGTTGAAAGCCTTTACGACAGGATCCTTGGAAGGGTTAGCCTGCACGATATTTATCACCCTTTGACGGGAGAATTGATTGTTGCAGGAGGTGATGAAATGAATGAGGTTACGAGTAAGATAATTGATGAATCTTCTATTGAGCGGGTTGAAATCAGATCGGTACTTACCTGTGAGGCAAAAAGAGGTGTTTGTGCCAAATGTTATGGCCGTAACCTTGCAACCGGACGTATGGTCCAGAAAGGTGAAGCGGTTGGGGTAATTGCTGCGCAGTCGATTGGAGAGCCGGGAACACAGCTTACCTTGAGGACTTTCCACGTAGGTGGTACTGCTTCCAATGTAACGGTTTCGTCCACAATTGTTGCCAAGTTTGACGGGGTGCTTTCCATCGAAGAGTTAAGGGTGGTTGATTATGTTGACCCTGAAAAAAACAAATACAATATCGTGATTGGCCGTTCTGCCGAATTGAGGGTTTTGGACAAGAAAACTGGTGTAATCCTTATGTCTGGTAATATTCCCTATGGTGCAAAATTGTTTATTAAAGAGGGGGCAGTCAAGAAAGGCGATAAGATAGCCGAATGGGATCCGTACAATGCTGTAATCTTGTCGGAATTTGGCGGGAAAGCAAAATTTGAGAATATAATCGAAGGGGTTACCTTTAGGGTAGAATCCGATGAACAAACGGGATACCATGATAAAGTGATCGTGGAAACCCGCCAAAAAGCAAAGAATCCATCCATTAAAATAATGTCAAAAACCAATGAGGAAATCCGATCTTACGATATACCTGTTGGGGCGCATATTATTGTAGAAGAAGGTTCAAAGTTGAAAGCAGGTGATATTTTGGTAAAAATCCCCAGGGCAATTGGAAAATCTGGCGATATCACGGGTGGCCTGCCAAGGGTAACCGAGTTGTTCGAGGCACGGAACCCATCTGATCCAGCTAAAGTAGCTGAAATTGATGGTGTTGTTTCTTTCTCAAAGAAATTGAAAAGAGGGAACAGGGAAGTTATCATTACTTCAAAAACGGGCGAACAGAAGAAATACCTGATAGCTACCTCAAAACAAATTTTAGCCCAGGAAAATGACTATGTCAAGGCTGGGACTTCTTTGTCCGAAGGAGCTATGACACCAGCTGATATCCTTGCAATTAAAGGGCCGATGAAGGTTCAGGAATATATTGTGAACGAAATTCAGGAAGTTTACAGATTGCAGGGCGTGAAGATCAATGACAAGCATTTTGAGGTGATCGTCCGCCAGATGATGCGCAAGGTTGAAGTTGCCGATCCGGGCGATACGAAATTCCTTGAAGGCGAGTTGGTGAACAAAATAAACTTTATGGAAGAAAACGATGAGGTCTTTGGAAAAAAAGTAGTCGTTGAGCCAGGTGATTCCATCTTGTATAAAGCAGGGATGATTGTTAGTGCACGTAAACTGAGGGAAGAAAACTCACAGTTGAAAAGAAAAGACAAGCTATTGATCGAATCAAGGGATGCCCAACCTGCCACTGCACGTCAGGTGCTACAGGGAATTACAAAAGCTTCCTTGCAGACAAGTAGTTTTATCTCTGCCGCTTCCTTCCAGGAAACAACCAAAGTACTGACCATGGCTTCTATCAATGCGAAACGGGACGGGCTGCAGGGCTTGAAGGAAAATGTAATTGTTGGGCATTTGATCCCGGCAGGTACAGGTTTGCGCGAATATGAAAACCTGATCGTTGGTTCCAAGGAGGAGTACGAAGCACTTATTGCTGCCAAAGAGGAAGTTGATTCTGTTGAAGGAACTTCTGCACAGGTGGATATTGCAACTGAATAGTTTGAATCATATTAATAAATTTGGTTATGAAAGATCAAGCACAACAAAGTAAAATCAATATTGAACTGAGCGAGGAAATGGCCGAAGGCATTTATTCCAATTTGGCGATAATTACCCATTCACATTCAGAGTTTATCGTTGATTTTATTAAAATGATGCCGGGTGCGCCCAAGGCAAAAGTAAAGTCGAGGATAATCCTTACCCCTCAACATGCGAAACGCTTGTTCAAGGCTTTGAAAGACAATATCGTAAAGTTTGAACGATTGCATGGGGAAATAAAGGTTCCGGCGGCTGAGCACCTGCCATTGAATCTTGGTGGGCCAACGGCCCAGGCATAATGAAACCAAAACAGCAAATTTATTTGCTGTTTTTTTTTGCAAAAAATTTGATAACAAGACTATTCCCGCCGAATTAGTGTTATTTTTACGGTGATTATTATTCAGCATGGATATGGCATTCTTAAGGTATTTCAAGTATTTGTTTTTATTGGTTTTTCTCGCACATGGGATTTCCTTGTTTGCCCAGGAAACAACGAGGGTGAAATTGATCCGTGCAGACGAATGGAAGCATGACAAACGCCTTGGCGAAAAAATCCAACGATTGATTGGCGATGTCATTTTAAAGCACGATAGTACCTACCTGTATTGCGACAGTGCCTATTTGAACGATGAAACAAACAGCTTTGAAGGCTTTGGAAATGTTCGGGTCAAGGTATCCGATACCTTGAATATTTACAGTGATTGGCTGAATTATAACGGGAATACCCGGATTGCCGAATTGGATCAGAATGTCCGCTTGGTTGACAAGAAAGCCACTTTGTTCACAGAACACCTTTGGTATGACAGGAATACGAAAATCGCATGGTATCTTACGGGCGGTAAAATTGTGGACACGGCCAATCAACTCACAAGTCAAAGGGGGTATTTTTATACGGACAGGAACGAAGCTTATTTTAGTGAAAGTGTAAAGCTGGTAAATGAGAAATATACCATGGATTCGGATTCAATGATGTACAATACTGTTTTTAAGGTTTCCCATTTCTTTGCACCTACGACCATTGTGAGCGATTCCAATTTGATTTATTGTGAAAGGGGTTGGTACGATACCGAAAACGACAAATCGTTCTTCAGGATAAATTCCTACATAATCACGAAAGAACAAAAACTGGAGGCCGACAGCCTTTACTACGAACGTGCCACTGATTTTGGGGTTGCGAGGGGAAATGTGGTCATGACCGATACCATTAACAATATGATGCTCCTTGGGAATTATGGTGAATTTAAAAAACGCGCAGGTTATTCATTTGTAACGGATAGCGCCCTGGCTATCATGGTTGATGAGAGGGATTCTTTGTTTTTGCATTCCGATACGCTGTGGATGCTTTTTGATTCGGACCAAAATATAAAATCCATATTGGCCTATCACCATGCAAAGTTTTTCCTAAACGATTTGCAAGGATTATGTGATTCACTGGTATATGGTTTTGCCGATTCCACGATTTACCTGTACAAATCACCTGTCATGTGGTCCGAGGCCAATCAACTTACGGCAGATTCTGTAAGGATAGCTCTGGCAAACAACCAGATTGATTCCCTTGCGTTGATCGGTTCGGCTTTTATTATCTCCATTGATGATTCCCTTGGCCAAACTTACAATCAGGTGAAAGGACGAACGATTGTAGGGTATTTCAAGAACAATGAAATGGTGAAAATCATGATTAATGGAAATGCCGAGTCCATTTATTTTGTCCGTGACGAGGACAAAAACCTGATGGGCATCAACAAATCGGTTTCGAGCGATATGAATATTTACCTTGAAAACAACGAAATCAGCATACTCACACCAATTATTAATGTTGATGCCCACATGTACCCAGTTGGGGAGTTGTCTGGCCCGGAATTGAAGTTAAAGCATTTCAAATGGATCGAAGGGAGAAGGCCGGTGAAGAAAGAAGATGTCTTTGTGTGGTGACAAGACCTTCCAGCATTGGCACAATCTGGAATCGTTGCAGAGGTATCAATTAAAGAAGTTTTGATATGAGGAAAAAAGAACGTTTCGAAAAGATCATTGCCTGGTTTGAGGAACATATGCCCGTTGCCGAGACGGAACTGAAATATACATCTCCCTACCAATTGGCAGTAGCTGTGATTTTATCTGCTCAATGCACAGATACTCGGGTGAACCTGATTACCCCGAAATTTTTTGCCGTGTTCCCTGATGAGAATTCCCTTGCGGCGGCAACAACCGATTCGGTTTATGAAATCATCAAAAGTTGTTCATATCCCAATAACAAGGCAAAGAACCTTATCGGAATGGCCAAAGGCCTGAAAGATGATTTCAAAGGGGCAATGCCATCAGAGATTAACGAACTACAGAAATTACCTGGAATTGGAAGGAAGTCGGCAAATGTGATTGCATCTGTGTATTTCAATAAACCGGCAATGGCAGTCGATACACATGTTCTCAGGGTTTCGGCCCGGTTGGGTTTGACAATAAATTCAAAAACCCCTCTTGAAACTGAAAAACAATTGGTGAAATATATCCCGGAAGATAAAATTGCCATTGCCCATCATTGGTTGATATTGCATGGCCGCTATGTTTGCCGGGCACGTAAGCCAAAATGCGTGGATTGTGGGTT
>JAJRTT010000475.1 GCA_024278155.1 Bacteroidota bacterium
GGGACTTGTGCCTTGGTTTATAGCCGTTGTGCCAACTTCTTCAATGGGACCACGCTTTTAACGATTATCACCGAGCAGTTTGCCCGGTCCGATACCTGGAACGCAAATGATTCTTCGTGGCTTTTGAACTTTTTCTGGTGTGCTTTTTCTTCAAGTATCATAAGGTCAAAGCCGGAAGATATGTTGATCAGTTCTTGTTTGGGGTCATCGCTCACGGAAACCGTGATTTCGTACAATGCGGTCGATTGCAGGTTTTGCAGGCTCTTTATCATCAGTTTGTCCTTTTTTGCTTTTTGTGCTTTGCTATATCCCGGCCGCAACAACCCGAACAAAACGATAACGGCCTTGCTTTTTTCCGCCAAGGCCGTGGCGGTCATTATCATCAGGTTGAGCGAGTCATAGCTTTGCACATACACACCTATCCTTTGGATCTTGAAATCTTCGCTTTGTGTTTTGAGGTTCAGGATAATTGTGTCCGTTGAAGTGCTGCGCAACACATTGTCCGTAACGCTTGGGTTTCCATCGCCCTTTAATTTTGGGAACCCCATGATCAACAAATCCGAGTTTTCCTCGTTGGCAACGTTCACGATCCCTTGCGGGATAGTGCGCGATGCCCTGATGACCGGTTTTATCTTGATTTTCTGTTTTTTGGCGAGTTCAATGCTCCTTTTTATGACTTCCAGTGTTTCGTCGGCCCCGGCAAGTGCCTCATAGAAATCTGCTTTCCCGGGGACATTTTTAATGGCGAGCACAACGATCTCGCCCCCCTTTTTTGCCAATAATGTATGCGACAGCATTAGCAATGCTTTTTGTGTGTTTGGGTTCGAAACAGGGATAAGCACCTTGTTTTGCGAAAAGAACGAAAACCGCCTCTCTTTTTCAAGGATGATATTGACCCCTTCTTTTCCCCTTTTTTCCCTTTTCCTCGAATAGAGGAAATAGACGATTACCCCGATAATAGCAAGTTGTTGCCCGAAGGCCAGGGATACGATATCAAGCGTTAGCAATAGCCCGATATTGATTACAAAAGTAATTTCGGGCAGGTAATGCTTCCAACGTGCCTTGGGTTTGTGTGCAGGGTTTTTCCGGTAAATTTTCCGAAGTGCGAGCGAAACCGGGAGCAATGAAAAGAGCAGGCAGAAGTTGGCGGCCTTTGCAATGAACTGCACATCGAAAAACGCCAATGCAACCGTTACCAATACAACCCCGGCACCGAGCGCATAGGAAGGTTGCTTTGACCTTTCGTTCAGTTTTCCGAGCATATCGGGGAAAAACCTGTCTTTGCCCATGGCATAGGTTTGCCTGCTTTGCGAAACAATAGTGCTGCTCAGGGCGCCCAGGGATGCCAATATCCCCCCGAGGGAAATGATTATCCAGCCTTTTCCTCCAAATACTTTGTCGGCGACCAAAACAAGCGGGGCGCTGCTCTCCGAAAGTGTTTCCCATGGAACCATCAGAATAGCAGTCAGAGCGATAAGCAAATAAATCGTGATGCTGATCCACATGGAAAGTTTCATTGCTTTCGGGATTGTTTTCTCCGGGTTTATCACTTCATCGGCATTGTTGGCAATAAGTTGGTAACCAAAAAAGGAGATATAGATAATGGATATGGCCGAAAAAGTCCCCCCCAAACCCATTGGCAGAAAAGGTTTTGCTTTGTCGGTATTTATGTGGAAAGCCGCAAACACGATCAAAACCAGCAAAATGGCCACATTGCCCCAAACGATCCAGCCTTGCGCCGAGCTTTTTTTCTTCATTGGGACAAAGACGTACAAAAAACCGAGCCCCAGGGTAACGGCGACCGCAACAATTCGGATGACGTAACCATGAACGGGTTTTCCGAAAAGGGAAAGGGCGTATTCCGCAAATCCCATTGCGTACAGCCCGCTGGCAAAAATACTGCCTATGGCGAGAAACCAACCGGTGGTAAACCCCCCAATGCTTCCCAGGATGTTGTAGGCATAAGTATATCCCCCGCCCGACCTTGGGATAATCCTGCCCAGTTCGGCATACATCAGGGTCGTAAAATAAGCCAGGATTCCGGTAATCAGATAGGAAAGGACCACCGAAGGGCCCGAAACCTTCGCGGCTTCCCCGATAAGGACATAAATGCCGGCGCCCATCAATGCACCGACACCAAGGGTAGTGGCCCCAAAAAGCCCGATTGTCCGTTTAAATTTTGGGACAGTTATTTTTCGTTCAAAAATCTTTTTTATGTCCTCATCCATGAAAAAGCATTCAGTTTAATGTAGAACTCTGTATTTCCTGTTCCGAATTAACCAGAAAAAAGCAAAGCTCAAATAAATACCAAAACAATAAATACGAAACCCAATTTGGATTTTGATGTTTTTCCATTGGGGTTTTTCTGTTTTTTGTCCCGAATCCCGTACATACGGGACGGGATTGAGTTTTGTGATTCCCAACGGGAAATAAACAAAAAGCAGAGGTGAAAACGAACACAATTATTATGGTTTATAAACCCAGTGATCGTGAAACCAGTTCCGCCAAATCATAATTTTTCATTTTCTCTTCCCGGTTTTTGTATTTGATGCCATCGGTCATCATGGTCATACAGAAAGGGCAGGCGGTGCAAATAATATCGGCCCCGGTTTCGATGGCCTGCTCGGTACGTTCGATAAAAACCTCCTTATCGCCCTTTTCGGCCTCCTTGAACATTTGTCCACCTCCGGCACCACAGCACAGGGCAAAGCTTTTATTGTTTTTCATTTCCACCTTAACGGATGGGATGGCGTTCAGCACACCTCGGGGTGCATCATATTCCTCATTGGCCCGGCCCAGGTAACAGGGATCGTGGAACGTGATTTTATTGTTTTTAAAAATATCCGAATCGATTTTAATCTTTCCTTCATCCAGCACTTTCTGCAAAAACTGTGAATGGTGGATTACTTCATAATTCCCTCCAAAACCGGGATATTCGTTTTTCATCGTATTAAAATCATGTGGGTCGCAAGTAATGATTTTTTTCACCCCATAGCCGTTCATCACCTCGATGTTCATCATGGCCTGCATCTGGAAAAGCATTTCGTTGCCTGCCCGGCGTGCCACATCACCACTATCGGTTTCTTCGGTTCCGAGAACGGCATAACCGATTTTCAGGTATTCAAGTATTTTAATGAATTCACGGGTCACTTTTTTATAGCGATCGTCAAAAGCACCTGCGGACCCAACCCAGAAAAGGTATTCGGGTTTATTTCCTTTTGCAAATTCATCTGCCATTAAAGGAACTGTGATTTTTATTTTTTCTCCCATTATATCAATTATTTAGGGTTTCTATAAGTCTATTAAAATCTTCAAAATCCACCATTAATTTGGTGGCATCCAATTTTTGGAGCAAATCAACGGCATGGACTACTTTATGGTATTTCTTCTTTTTTTTGGATTTCGTAATTTTGTACAATAAATCAGATGGGTTTGAAATATCCCTTGCCAAACCTTTTGGGATTTTTTTAGATATTGTCCCTGAATAATAATCATCAAGGATTTCAGGTTGTGACAAAAACCATGCTTCCATTTCCTGGATCATATAAAATACCATTTCCGATTCATTAGATAAATTATTCTTTTTCAAATCATCGAACCTTAAGTTTTCTTTTTCATCAAGATCGATAAGAAGCATTGGATCCCTGTCATTGTTAATAGTTCTAAACTTCTTGATAGCTTGGTGCTTTCCATCGCCCATAACAATCCGTGGCATTTTCCCTTTAAGTTTTTGACCCAATAATTTATGGAAACCTTGTCTCAGGTTTCCATTCCTTGTGTCGGATGTCCCTTCTATTATCAACATTGTATTTGTTACCATCTGTTGCCTCCTATATCCCCCTGCCTCCACATTTTCCCAAGGTTATACTCATCGTACCATTTTTCAAAATCTTTGGTTTCAAATGAATTTACAATGCTTGAATTGTCCGGTTCTTTTTCAAAAACCCGAACTTGTTCAATTTCAAAAGCATCGAGGATGTTTTCGGAATGTGTGGCAATGAGCATTGTTGAATTCAACGATGATTCCTTTATTGCTTTGGTAATGTTTAATGACATATCTGGATGAAGTCCCACTTCAGGTTCGTCAATGCAAATAAATTTCCCCCTTTCAGGATTATACAATATTGAAAGCAGGCATAAATACCTCAATGTCCCGTCAGAAATGTTGGTTACATGAATTGCACTATCCAAACCTGATTCATCGAGCATTAACTCAAAATTGCCCGAACCCAGGAAATGAAAATCAAATCCCCTGAAATTTTCGTTTACGTCGTTCAATCGTTCAACAATCTTTTGGTATTCCCTTTTATGGCTTATTTTTATGGTGTTAAGGATTTGAGGCAGGTTACTCCCATCAGGCAACAAGCGTTTCCCTGCTGTTGCTTTCATTGCTTTTCTGATCGGGCTATTTGGTGTCGTATCAAAATAATCATAAACCATTATATTTGAAATGGCTTTTCTTAGTGCATCAATTGGCAAATATCTTTCTGAATCAAATATTTTTGACAACACTAATTCTTGAGGATCATAATCATTATATTTAATAAATCTAATTTTAGATAAATCATCTTCATTTACTCTTTCAGCAATTTCTCCATTTCCATTATTAAAATATAAAAATTTATTTCCATCATTGGTAAGTATGGTTTCATCTATATAATATTGTCTTAAAGATGGAGATTTTATTAAAACAATTCTATAAATAATATCCCGTCTAAAATGATAACCGTATTTACTGATTATTTCCTTATCAAAGATAAATTCTAATCCTACTGAACGTTCATTTTGTGAGTTTTCCTTACCCTTAAAAAAAATTTCATCAATCCCTCCCCATTTTTCTAAAATCAATTCTTTCAAACCTTCATTTGAGACACCTGTTTTTAAAAGTTTTATGGCTCGCAAAAAGTTCGATTTCCCAGAACCATTAATGCCTATTAAAACATTCAAATCACTATTTAAAGTTATTGTTGTATCTTTAAAACTAAAAAAATTAGTCAGCCTGATCGATTTAATCATAAGTCAAGTATTTAAATTAAGAAACATCGTTCATTTCCAATCCCTCGGCCCACAACATCCTGTCTTCGGGCGAAAATTGCCAGGGGGCACCATTATTTTCAATATTAGTGAATGTAGCATTCAGTTCACCAGGTGCGGCCGATTCTTCCATTACAAGGTACCTGCGCAAATCAAC
>JAJRTT010000476.1 GCA_024278155.1 Bacteroidota bacterium
ACGAATCGGAAAAAGTGTAGGCAAGTGCCCCAACCAGGCCGCTTCCGAATATGGCATACATTTTCCCTTCCGTTATTTCACCACTTCTTAAAACCAGTTTTTTTGCCAGCATGGTGAGCGTCCAGAAAAGAAACAGGATTGTGAAACCACTCGATAAAGCCGACATATAATTGACCATAAGCGCCACCTTGGAGGTATCGCCAAAGGCGAAGAGGGAGAAAAACCGCCCGAGCATTTGGAACAAAGGCGCCCCCGGTGGATGCCCTACCTGCAATTTATAAGCAGTGGCAATGTATTCACCGCAATCCCAGAAACTGGCCGTGGGTTCGGAAGTCATTATGTAAACGATGGAAGCAATGGCAAAGACGATCCATCCAAGAATAGTGTTCAATTTTCTATAGGATTGCATAAAGCTGATTTTTTACTTTAATCTGCGAAATTATTAAAATAGGCTTTACGATTGGAGGGATTGGGGTTTTTTAATTTTTCGATAAATCAAGTTCAGGATGAGAATGCTACCGAGTACCCTAACCACTGTTGTTGTGATTCCCGTTTTTTTCGATTTTGACCAAGTTGACAAACCTATAACGGCAATCAAAAAAAACAACTGTGTAAAATAACAAGCCACCCCCCAACCGAGGATAAAAAAGCTATTCCTTTGGTCAGGCCTCCAAACAAGTTCACATAAGATAGGCCCATTTATACCGGGGAATTCAATCCCCTCATCAGCTTGCTTTTGTCCCGGTATATAAAAAGCGTTTGATTTTTTTGGTGGCGGTTTTCACGAACTCCTCATGGTGGAGCTGGATCACCTGGATTTTGGAGAATTTATTTACACGGCTGTTTACATACTCATGGAGCTCTTTTTTCAGCTCATCGTATTTCTTTTCGAGAAACCCGGACAATTCATCTTTCATATGATGGTATTTCCCCTCGATTTCTTCCCGGTTGAAATGTACCATGGCCACCAGTTTCCCTTTCTGCTGTATGACAAGCGATTCGGCCACATGCTTGAAATTATTGATGACCGATTCAATATCCTCCGGAAAAATATTTTCACCGCCCGGGCCAATGATCACATTTTTGCTGCGCCCGCGAATGTACAGGTAATTTGTGCTGTCAAGGATTCCCAGGTCGCCGGTCTTGAACCACCCATCTTCCGTCAGCACTTCCTTGGTGAGTCCCGGTTCTTTGTAATAGCCCTTCATCACATTGGGCCCTTTTGCCCAGATTTCGCCTTCCCCGGTCAATTTCCCGGGATTGTGGATCTTAAGCGAAACACCCACCAGTGGCGGCCCTGTCGATTGCAGCTTTGTGCCCGATGCGTTTACCCCGGCAAGCAAGGGCGATGTTTCGGTAAGGCCGTATCCAATGGCATAAGGAAATTTTGCTTCACGAAGAAATTTCTCCACGGTTTTGTCAAGCTTGGCACCACCAATCCCAAAAAACTTCAATTCGCCCCCAAATGTCTGCATGAGTTTTTTCCCGGCCAGTTGATTGAACTTTTTGCGCAAGGGTGGAAAAGCGTAAAGAATCCGGGTGAGCATGTTCTTATTGAAAGTGGGCAAAACTTTTGACCTGTAGATTTTCTCGATAATCAAGGGAACCGTCATCATCAACGTGGGCCTCACGGTTTTTAGGGCGGGCAGCAATACGGCGGGCGTTGGTGGCTTTTTAATGTAAAAAATGCTTGAACCGCGCAAAATGGGCAAAATGAACCCGATCGTATTTTCATACGTGTGCGAAAGGGGCAGTATGGAAAGAAAGCGGTCAGATGAGCTTATTTCCTGGATTTCGCCACTTGAAATGGCATTGGAGCAAATATTTTTATGGGTGAGCATCACCCCTTTCGATTTTCCGGTGGTCCCCGAAGTATAGATAATAACGGCCAGGTCGTCTTCGGCCACCTTGAACTCTTTGCCCGGCCTTGAACCCTCTTCAAAAACAATGTCCGGCTTGCTATCCCCCACCATCGAAAAATCCTCGATCAGGATACGGTGTTCCAAGGTTTTATCCCTAAAATTTTCAATCTTCGGTTTTAAGCCTTCGGAAACAAAAATTGCCTTTGCCCCGGAATGGATCAGCACATTTTCGATTTCACCTTCACTAAAATCGGGCAGTATCGGGACAACGACCGCACCCATGGAAGCAATTGCAAAATAAGTAATCCCCCAATTGGGCATGTTTGAACTTAACAGCGCCACACGGTCACCGGTCTTGATTCCCATTTTCCCCAACAATGAAATCACGGAAAACCTGAGTTCGTCAAACTCAGAATATGTTATCGGTTCTTCCCCCACAAAGGATACGGAAGGCAGGTTTCCATAATTTTCAACTGTTTGCTCCAAAAGGGCGCCCAGGGTTAAAGTAGCAAGATTTTTCATAATCATTTTTTAGGAAAAGCCAAAAATACGATAATTTGCGGAAACAGGGAATTGGGATCAATCGTTAGGATTTCAATTATTTATAAAAGTATATGGAAGAGTTCTGTCCTGACATTATTCGCCCATCTTCCAAATCAGGGGTTTTTATGCAGTCTTGACCAAACAAATGCCAATGTTATCGAAATGGAATCTTATAGGTTTGCCAGATTAGTGACCCAATGAAATGAAAAGGTCAAAATGGAATACGGGATGGTATTTAGGATAATTATTGGTGAATATACCGAAAGAAACCAGGGCCATACGGATAAATATTGCCAGCATTATTAGTTGGTTTCTCCCGGGCTCCGACCTTGTCAAGAATCTTCGTTTATCGGGATATTACCGGTTCTAAGAAGCATTGCTTGCTTGTCCAAAAACCAACCCAATATTAAAATTACATAAAGGACCTACAATCCAATTTAATAGGCTTTTGCAAACACAACCCTTTGGTTTGATGGTTTTCCCGAATACACACATGTCCCTTCTTCGGATTTGCCGTCCATGGGTATTGTGCGGATGGTGGCTTTCGTTTCCGCCTTGATCTTATCTTCGGTTTCGGAAGTACCGTCCCAATGGGCAAGTACAAACCCCCCTTTGTTTTCGATCACATCCTTGAATTCATCCCAGGAATCTACCACATATGTGTTGTCTTCCCTAAAGGATAACGCCTTTTGGTAAAGGTTATCCTGGATTTGCTCCAATATGTGTTCAACTTTATTTTCAATATCGGTTATTTGATAGGTTTCCTTTTCCAGCGTATCCCTTCGGGCAACTTCAATGGTGCCGTTTTCCAGATCGCGTGGGCCTATCGCCAAACGCACGGGAATCCCCTTGAATTCATATTCATTGAATTTCCAACCGGGTTTGTAAGTATCCCTGTCATCAAATTTCACCGAAATCCCTTTTGCCTGTAAAGCGTCCTTGATTTTTACGGCCACTTTTGAAATCTCGGCCAACTGCTCTTCTTTTCTGTAAATAGGGATGATTACAACCTGGATCGGTGCAAGTTTTGGGGGGAGCACCAATCCCTTATCATCGGAATGGGCCATAATCAAAGCTCCCATCAATCGTGTGGAAACGCCCCATGAAGTGGCCCAAACATATTGCAGCGTATTTTCCTTTGATAAAAATTTCACATCAAAGGCCTTGGCAAAATTCTGGCCAAGAAAATGCGATGTTCCTGCCTGCAATGCTTTTCCATCCTGCATCAATGCTTCTATGCAATAGGTTTCCACGGCACCGGCAAAGCGCTCGCTGGGTGATTTAACCCCTTTTAAAACAGGCATTGCCATCCATTTCTCGGCAAACTCGGCATATATGTCCAGCATTTTTTCTGATTCTTCAATTGCCTCTTTTTCTGTGGCATGTGCGGTATGCCCTTCCTGCCAAAGAAATTCGGCAGTCCTCAGTAACAAGCGCGTGCGCATTTCCCATCTCACAACATTTGCCCATTGATTAATAAGCAAAGGCAAATCCCTATAAGATTGTATCCATTTTTTATAGGTATCCCAGATAATGGTTTCTGAAGTGGGCCTAATGATCAATTCCTCT
>JAJRTT010000477.1 GCA_024278155.1 Bacteroidota bacterium
TATAAATTTCTTTCTTTGCCACATCTCCTTTTTCGTTTATATAGATCCATTGACCAATACGCAAGGAATTTTGGTATTGGCCGGTTATCCTCATCCGTCCATTTTCAAAATAATAAACCACCTCTCCCTCTTTTTCGTCATTTTCAAAATATCCTTTCACCTTTACTTTCCCATTTTCAAAATATTGTCTCCATGGCCCGTCTCTTTTCCCCTGTTTCCATTGAACCTCTTCGGCCACAGCCCCGTTTTTGTAATACACTTTCCAAGCCCCGTTGTTCTTTTTGTCCCTGTAAAATTCCTCTTTCAACAAGATATTGTCCTTGTCATAATATTCCCACAGGCTATCTTTTACCTTATCCTTGTAAAAACCTTTTGACATCACTTTCCCATTGTGGTGGTATATAGTGGTTTCGGCAAACCTCCCGTTCTCACTAAAGACTGAACGTGCCTGGACAATCCCATCGGGGAAGTAATACACAAAAGTGCCCTCCGGCACATCGTCCACAAATAGCCCTTTATATTTCAACATCCCATTCTCATTGTATTTTATCCACGAACCCTGTTTTCTCCCCTTATCGTCCGTTTGGTTCAAAGTATCGTTATTCGTTTGCCCAACAAGGATCCCCGAGACTAAGAAAAGCAGAAAAAAAAGCAAGATATTCCGAAACATACGTATGGTTTTTTGTGATAATATTCAAAACGTAAAACTACATAAATTATTTATCCCCCTGAAAAAAAACCATAATTTTGCCGCATGAACACATACTCTTCCAAACTGGTCGAAAATGCCGTGAGCGAACTGTCGCGCCTTCCGGGCATCGGGAAAAAAACGGCTTTGCGCCTTGCCCTCCACCTGCTCAAAAAAGACAAGGCAATAGCTGAAAACCTTGGGACCGCCATCATCGAAATGCGCGAGAACATACAATTTTGCAAGGAGTGCCACAACATTTCCGATTCGGAAGTTTGTGAGATTTGTGCTAACCAAAAAAGAGATAAGAATACAATTTGTGTGGTAGAAGATGTACGGGACGTAATGGCCATTGAAAACACCGGACAATATAATGGGGTTTATCATATCCTGGGTGGGATAATTTCGCCCATGGAAGGGATCGGCCCCAATGACATTACGGTTGATTCACTCCTAAACCGTGTATCCGCTGGAAATGCCAAAGAGGTGGTGATGGCACTTTCCACGACCATCGAAGGCGATACGACCAATTTTTATATTTACAAAAAACTCAAGGACAAGGAAATCAAGATCACGACAATTGCCCGTGGGGTTTCCGTTGGGGATGAACTGGAATATGCCGATGAAATCACCCTTGGGAGGTCAATTATCAACCGTACGCCCTTTGAATCAACCCTCTGATTTTCACTCAAACAAATCCAACTGATTCTCAGTAGTAAAAAACTCCTTCGGGACATTTTTATCAAATCCGGTGGTAAAACGTTTTATGGATTTCTTGATCAATTTGTTGGGGGTCGTTTTCCGGGCCTTGCAATAATTCACCAGCGATTTCTTTTGTTTAGCCGACAATTTGATGGTAACCGTCCGGTACTTGATTTTCCTTTTGCGCTTTTTTCGGGAAGAAACAGCCATATGCAATGATTCAGAATTTTCAGTAAAAATAGGAAAGAATCCCTTTGGTCAAAAAGCAAGGCATTAAAAACTTGTTAACAAGCAAGGTTTGACAAGACCTTCCATCGTCTGCAAGACTTAGAAGAGCTGGCGCAAGGGCAACATCTATTTTAACCGCAAGCATGGATGCTTGCTGCATGTGGTTTGTGGATTCCCGTTGGTGACAACACCAACGGGCGGCAGTCATTTGCCCAGATTTATATGCAATTAGCGTCCACGCTAATTGTCCACTCCACATGATGATTAACCCCTGCCCCATGTTTGGTGTTGTCACCAACTTGAACGGATGCTTACTCATCCGATGAATTCAAGTCATCGGATGAATGTGCTGTTTTCACAAGTATGGGCGCTTGCTGCATGTGGTTTGAGAATGTGGTTTGTGGATTCCGGTTGGTGGCAACACCAACGGGCAGCAGTCATGATTCCTGCCCAGATTTATATGCAATTAGCGTCCACGCTAATTGTCCACTCCACATGATGATTAACCCCTGCCCCATGTTGGCGTTGTCACCAACTTGAACGGTAACTTACTCATCCGATGATCGAAGTCATCGGATGAATGTGCTACGTACACAAGCGTGGACGCTTGCTGCATGTGGCTTGTGGAATCATCGGATGAATTTGCGATCTCACAAGCGTGGGCGCTTGCTGCATGATTATTGCCTCCTTATTTTATTTTTTTATTCAACCTTCCGGGTCACTGCCGCCCATACCCTTTTCGACCCAAAAGGTTTTACAACCTGCCTATTGCCTATATTTTCTGTTAACCCCGGACAATATCCCGGATATCTTCGATGATTTTTTGGGCAAGGTGTTCGGCAGTCGTTTCCGAATTGCTTTCGGCATAAATCCGGATAATGGGCTCGGTATTGGATTTCCGCAAATGCACCCATTCATCCTCAAAATCAATTTTTACCCCATCAATGGTACTTGGCTTATGCGCCTTATATTTTTCGGCCATCTTTTTCAAAATATGGTCTACGTCCATTTCCGGTGACAGTTCAATCTTGTTTTTGGAAATAAAATAATCGGGATAAGTTGCCCTTAATGCGGAACACTTTTTCCCCGACTTTGCAAGATGTGTCAAAAACAAGGCAATACCAACGAGCGAATCGCGGCCGTAATGCAAAGCAGGATAAATCACGCCCCCGTTCCCTTCACCACCGATAACGGCATTGGTTTCTTTCATCTTTACGACCACGTTAACCTCTCCCACTGCCGAAGCGGAATAGCTGGCCCCATATTTATTGGTCACGTCCCGCAAAGCCCTCGTTGATGACATATTGGAAACCGTGTTCCCTCTATCGTTCTGCAAAACATAATCGGCAACGGCAACCAATGTATATTCTTCCCCGAACATTTCCCCTTCATCGGTGACTATTGCCAATCGGTCAACATCCGGGTCAACCACAAATCCCATATCGACATTTGATTTCTGCACCAACTGTGAAATCTCACTAAGGTTCTCCGGCAATGGTTCCGGGTTATGCGGAAATTTGCCATTGGGTTCGCAATACAGCTCATGCGTTTTCTTCACTCCAAGGGCTTTGAGCAAAGGCGGAAGGGCAATCCCCCCCGTGGAATTCACACAATCAATGGCCACGCTGAACCCTGCTTTTTTAATGGCCTTCACGTCCACCAAAGGCAACTCCAGGATTTTTCGGATGTGCATATCGACAAACCCATCATTTTGCAAGTAGGTTCCAAGGTCTTTTATTCCGGCGAAATCAAAACTCTCTTCATCGGCCATTTTCAAGACCGAGGCACCTTCCGCGGCAGAAATAAATTCACCTTTTCCATTGAGCAATTTCAAGGCGTTCCATTGTTCGGGGTTATGGCTTGCCGTAAGGATTATCCCCCCATCGGCTTTTTCCTCTATCACGGCCATTTCGATGGTTGGTGTAGTTGACAAACCACCGTCAACCACATCGGCGCCCATTCCCATCAAAGTCCCGCAAACAATATGGTTCACCATTTCGCCCGAAATACGTGCATCACGTCCCACGATCATTTTTATCCGTTGTTTCTTGGTGCTGTTTTTAATGAAAGTTGCAAAGGAAGCCGTGAATTTCAATACATCCAACGGACTCAGGCCCTCGCCCGGTTTTCCGCCAATGGTTCCCCTTATCCCTGAAATTGATTTTATTAAGGTCATCGTATCATGTTTTTTATTCGGCGGCAAATGTATATTTTTTTGGGACATTCAAAAACTTTTTTCAGGTCGGCACAGAAAAAAGAGCCACAAAAACATGAAAACACGGAACTCGCACTAAAAATGACAGTTTTAAAAAGTTATCAAATCCAATGATCAATCAGTATAGTTTTATTAGTTTTGCAGAAATTATCAGATACTGCATGGACAATTACTTTGAACAAAATGAAGAAAAAATAAAGGCATTGGTCAGCCGGTTCGATCAAATGGTCAAATCGCGCAACAGCTATTATTTTGATGTGGAGGAATTTGAGTTCATTATCGATCATTACTTGATCCAGGAACACATTAATAAAACTTCACAGGCCATCAAGCTGGCACTGGAACAGCACCCACATAACACTTCCTTCTTATTGCGAAAAGCGCGCCTGCTCTTTTTGTCCAATCGTGCAAACAAAGCATTGAAATTATTGGAGGAAGTGGAAAGCATGGAACCCGACAATTTGGAAATCTTCATGACCAAGGCTTCCATCTATAGCCAAATGAAAAAATACGACAAGGCCATTGAAGAGTATAATAAAGCAATAAAAGAGGCGGATGACCTGGAGGAGGTTTATACCAATATCGCTTTTGAATATGAAAACATGGGGAAATATAACCTTGCCATTGAGTTTTTGGAAAAGGCATTGGCACAAAACCCCGAAAACGAAGCAGTGGTTTACGAACTTTCATTCTGTTTCGAAATATCGAACCAAACCGAAAAGAGCATCCGTTTCTTTACTGATTTCCTTGACAGAAACCCCTATTCAAAAGCGGCCTGGTTCAACCTTGGGATTGCGTTCAACAACAGTGAATTGTACGAAAAAGCCATTGACGCCTATGAATATGCCCTCGCAATTGATGTTTCTTTTTCTTCAGCCCTGTTCAACAAAGCGAATTCACTCGCTAACCTCGGACGATATGAAGAAGCCATCGAGAGCTACCACGAAACCTTTGAATTTGAAGAGCCGGAAGCCATGACCTATTTCTATATTGGCGAATGTTATGAAAAACTTGAAAACAAGGAACAGGCCATCCAGCACTATCAAAAGGCCGCCGAAGTCGATCCGTTGCTTTCAGATGCCTGGGTGGGAATGGGGATTATTTTCGATGAAATGGAGAAACATGAAATGGCCATGAGCTTCATGCAAAAAGCCATTACCATTGAGCCCGTGAATGCCGAATTTTATTATATACTCGGCGACATCCAGTTTAAGGAAGAGCTTTTTGATGAAGCAATCGGGTCTTTTCGGAAAGTGGCCGAGCTGGAACCGAAAAACGAAGATATATGGCTCGACCTTTCCCATGTCTATGCTTTTGACTTCGATATGACAAATGCCCTTGATTGTATTAACGAGGGCATAAAGGAACAACCCGATAATGCCGACCTGTTTTACCGAAAGTTCGTTTACCTCAGGAAGATACACCAATTCAATGAAGCCTACGCCATTTTGGAAGATGCACTGACCATGGATTATAACGCTTACAGGGAATTATTTGAATATGATGAATCATTGCAGGACGACGATAACCTTCTGCGCATCATCGAACTTTACAAAACAGGCAATAAATGAAGGAATACTTTACGCTAGTGCTGAAAGGGATTGCCATGGGCGCGGCAAATGTTATCCCAGGCGTTTCGGGCGGTACGCTCGCACTTATCACAGGGATTTTTGAGCGTTTGATAAATGCCATCAAATCATTTGACATTACTGCAGTAAAATTGTTGTTCTCCTTTAAATTAAAGGATTTCGCCAAGCATATCGACCTTTATTTCCTGCTTTCCGTTTTTGGTGGGATTGCCGTTGCGATCATTTCCCTCGCAAAACTTTTCGATTTCCTGTTTACCAATTACCCGGTGTATATCTGGTCCTTCTTTTTTGGGCTGGTGCTTGCATCTGTTTATTTTGTGGGGAAAACCGTTGAAAAATGGAGCCCTGCGGTAATCACGACTTTTGTTATTGGTGTCATTTTCGCGATCCTTATTTCTGTCCTCAACCCGGCTTCGGAAAACAGCAGCACAATTTATCTTGTGCTTTGTGGCGTGGTCGCTATTTGCAGTATGATACTCCCCGGGCTTTCGGGCTCTTTTGTCCTTATCCTGATGGGAAATTATCAACTTGTAATGATAGATGCCGTGAACGACCGCAATCTTGGGATCTTGATTCCGGTGGGGATTGGTGCCGCAGGAGGATTGATTGTATTTTCCCACATACTGTCATGGGTTTTTAAAAAATACAGGAACCAAACTATTTCCCTTTTGACCGGGTTTATACTGGGTTCCTTAAGTGTGTTGTGGCCATGGCAAGAACCGGTTTTCCTTATTGACAATACTGGTGCACCTATCTTAAAACATGGTGAAAAAATAGTGGAGCATTACCAAAAATTTATCCCGGAATCTTTTGATATGTCAATTGTTCTTGCAATTCTTTTTGCCATAACCGGGATTGTTTCCATTTGGTTAATCGAAAAAACAGCAGCCGAAAAATGA
>JAJRTT010000478.1 GCA_024278155.1 Bacteroidota bacterium
CCATTGCCCTGGCCAATGCTCCCTTTGATATTGCAATCGGGAATTGAGTTTACGGTAAACCCGCTTTAGAAAAAACACAAATTAAATACGTGAAGGGATGGACGATTGTTCATCCCTTTTTTTATGCTTTTTTCTACTTGAAACTTGCAAATCAAGCAAAAATAACGTACTTTGGCAATCACAAATAAATGATTGACCCTAACGTTCTAAAAGAATCATATCATGAAAAAAGCTTCGGTTTTCGTACTGGCAGCCCTAATCTATGGGTCAATTTTTGGGCAATTTTTAATAATCGACGATCCCGACTTGGGCGGGGACAATATCCCCTTTCAAGATACGGTTTTATTTATTCCAGTTGGCTGGGGGAATGGAGACAGTACACTATACTACATTGACCTTGACCAAGACACGATCAACGATGTCAAGTTCAGATTATACGGCACAACAGGTAGCACATTCCATGTCAAGCAAATATCCATTTCTGCTTTTAACGGTTTTGCGGTTCACATCGACACATGCTACCTTGATTCATCCTACTATCAGTTTCCTGACTCTACAATACTCATTGATATTGATACGGTAACTTTTGTAAGAAAGTACAATACGGGTGATACAATCAGTAACAACCATCCTTCTACCTCAATGCGCACAAATATGCTCCTATGGTCATGGGCATATACAGGCTGGCCCGATTATATAGGACATACAGTTGGTCATTTTGCCTCGGATACTTCTTATATAGCTTTTTCAAAGATCAATGGGCAATCTTCAAGTATATATTACCTTAAAGTATTTATGGAAGAAACGCCAATTGGCTATCCGCCCCCTAATTTCTTGTTCCTTTTATCCGCAAAAACCAATGACGATATCTTGTATGGCATAAAGGGGAATAGTAAATCCACGAATATGATCTATCCCAATCCGGTTTCAGACAACATCTATCTAAAGGGAAAATACGATTATTTTGAAATACATACATTGCAAGGAACCTTGGTAAGGGCTGGGATTATTAATGAAAATCAAAATGTATTGGACGTGTCGGGAATCAGGAAAGGATATTATATTTTAAGCCTCCGGCATGAAAACACCAAATATACAACGAAGTTTATTAAACTATAACGATTGATTACAAACTACCCATGAATAAATCCAACACTATTCGAAAAATGGATTTCGCTTCTAACAAAAGATAGTACATATGCGACACAAATGAAATGAGAAAACAGAAATATGATGTATTTGGAAATCTATGCAAAAGATATTGTTGTATAAAAAAACAGATATAAACCATACAAAAACCCTTGCAAAATGCAGAGGCTTCTTTTTGCCTGTTTTTTTATTTCACTAAAGCATAAGCAGAATTCGTATATTTGTTGCTTTAACAATTATTCAAAGTCCGCTATTTGAAAAAAACGAGTAAACCCCTGATAATGGGAAACTCATAACAAAAACTAAAAACACAATATCATGGCAAAAGGAAAAGATGCAAAGAAAAACGTAAAAAAAGAACCATCAAAAACCGCAAAAGAGAAAAAAGCGGAAAAGAGATTGAAGAAGGCTAAAAAAGATTAAGCCTGAAAATATCATTGAGTTCTCTAACCTGAATAATTCTTGAATTAATCAAGCTAAATCCGGGAACCAATAGCTATACTTATTTTTTAAGTCCATGTTCATTTCCTATGCGTTCATTCGAATTTATTCTCAAAACCAACACTTCTCAAAAAAAGATTTGGTTCTTAAAAAAAGATAGTACATTTGCCGCTGAAATGAATTTAGAAAACAGAAATATGATGTCCATGATGATGTGTACCGAAACTTACGCAAAGGACATTATTGTATAAAAGAACATATATAAACCATACAGAGGCCTTTGCAAATTGCAGAGGCTTTTTTTTTGACCGGGTTTTGGGTTTATGAACTATTCAATGAACATGACATACAAATCACAACGAATGCAAATGATGTATTTGATGCACATTATGCGAAGGTATTGCCCAAATTGAAATGATATAAAACAACATCGTTTTTAAGTCCCTTTGGCAATACCTGATCCGAAGGGACTTTTTTATTGATCATAGTTTCAAACATCAAAACAAAAAATAAAATGGAAAATTTATCAAGAACAACCAATGCCCTTCATGCCGGGCACGACACAAAATTAACCGAAGGAACCCGTGCGGTCCCAATTTACCAAAGCTCTTCTTATGTATTCGACAACACGGAACACGCAGCCGACCTATTTGCTTTAAAAGAGTTTGGGTTCATCTACACACGATTGAACAATCCCACCAATGATATTTTGGAAAAAAGGTTGGCAGCCGTTGAAGGCGGGGTCGGGGCTGCTGTCTTTGCCTCGGGAACGGCAGCAATTGCCACCACTCTTTTAACATTGTTAAAGGCCGGCGACCATATCGTTTCTTCGAGCAGTTTATACGGGGGAACATATAATTTACTGAACGTGACCTTGCCCAGGTTAGGGATAGGGACATCCTTTGTAAATGCTGATATTACAGCGGGTTTTGAGGATGCGATCCAGGAAAACACAAGGGC
>JAJRTT010000479.1 GCA_024278155.1 Bacteroidota bacterium
ATCGGCCACAAATTGCGCCCCTTTTCCGGGTTCTGCAAACCCGAGGGCTTCCGTGGTAAGTATCCCCGCTATGGAAAAGCAATCGTGCACTTCGATGGTTGCCAAATCGTCTTTTGTTATCCCTCCCATCTCGAAGGCTTGTTTAACGGCTTTTTTGATGGCTGTCAACTCTGTCCTGTCGGGAGGGTCGTTGGTGATGTTCCGTTCAACCTGTGCGATGCTGATTACTTCAACGGCTTCGGATTTTGGGATACCACATCTTTAAAGCCCTTCTTCCGAAAGTATGGCAATGGCCGATGCTGCGTCCGAGACCTTGGAGCAGTCGAGTACATTTAGGTTGTCCACAAAAGATTTCCCGTTTGGGGTCATCTTATCGTAAAGCCCGGCCAAATCAGGTACTTTGTTTTCGTATTCCTGTGCAGTAGGGCAGAGGCGGGCGTTTTCGATAGCGTTCACAAACCATTGCCTCATCCCCGAACGAGCATATTCCATTCCGTATTTTTCGTAATAGGCACCTGCCCTGTCGCTAAACTGGCCTGGGAAAAAGAAGGCATGACCTGATTTCCTGTTTTTGAACCAACCGGCCCCTGCCAACACATCGGCACCATAAATAGCCTTCATGGAATTTTGGACTTCAACTCCGAGTGACAGGACCACGTCTGCTGTTTCTGCCAATACGGATTTAATCCCACTGGCCAGTGACAATGCTCCTGAGGCGCAAGCCCCTTCGGTACGGATACAGGGTTTGTATTGTAAATCTTCGTCAATCATTGGGATAAACCCGGCAAGATGGCCCTGCTTGTTGAAACGGGATGCCATGAAATTCCCAATGGCCCCCTCGTCCACGTTTTTCCCTCCACCGATTTGTTTCAGTGTTCCTTGGCCTGCTTCCTTGATATAATGTTCCAATCCCGGGCGTTCCTTTTTAGGGTTGAATTCTTTTCTGCCTGTACCAAGGGAAACCGTATTGTAGCCGGCCGCCATATATACTTTTCGTCTAAGCTTTTTCATTTTATGATTTTTTTATTTTTTATTTCAAATATTTATTGACCGGTCCGTAAGCATGGAAAAAGCCTGTCATCATAACGGTGTTCACGTCTTCCACATTATGTGCAACGCCGCTCGAAACGAGGTAATTCCCAATTTCATTTGATTTTGCGTTATAGGCTTTTGCTAATTCTGCACCCAAGGTTTCCATTTTATTGGTTTCGGTGAAAATGGTTTTGAGCATTGCCTCTTTTTTGCCCCTACTGAAATTTACCGCTTTCCATGGTTTCCATGAACCGGGCAATGGGCCCAGTTTTTCATCGCAATTTTCCTTGAACCCTGAAATGTCAACATAGGCTTTTGTCTCCGGATCGAAAACGGCAACCGGGGTTCCCCTTTCATATTTCAGGATACCGTCTTTTTGCGATCCATTGGAATTTTGTCCGCCTTTTACGCCCATTTCAAATAATTTGTCGAGCAGGTCACTGTGCAAATCTTCATCGGGGAGATAGGGGTTCATCACTTCCATGATGAATTTCACCACATCCACCCCAACATAATCTATTAGTTGGAAAATGCCCATTGGCCTTACAAGGAAATCCTGGGAAACTTTGTTGATGATATACAATGCTTCGGCATAAGGCATCTCTTTCGAGAGTCTTTCCACTTCATGGATCCCATGAAGTGCATCGCGCATGAAATGCCCGTTCCCTATAAAACCGGCTTTGTCATTTGATGGGACAATAATTTTACGGAGGTTTTTTGCAAAAGCTTTTGCAAATCCTATCATCTCGTCACTGTTGTTTTCAAGGCTGATCAATTCAACCAACCTTTGGACTGCTGGAGGATTGTAAAAGTGGAAACCAAGAACCCTTCCATCCAGTTTTGCCCCTTCGTCCAATGTGTGGATCGGGACCGAGGACGTATTGGTAAAGAAATAGGGCTTGTTTTTGTTGTTTTCGTTGATTTGTGAAAACAGTCTTGTTTTCAAATCCCGGTTTTCGACAATGGCCTCAAATATCAGGTTCGAATCATAAGCAGATTCAATGGTGGTGACGGGCCTGACAATATTCATGACATCAAAAACATACTCATTGATGATGCACTCGTTTTCGATCAGGTCAGCCCGGTCGGCATATATTTCCCTGAGCATTACCGTTTTCTTTTCCGCAATTTTCTGAACCTGTACTTTAAGGTATTTCATCAAGCCTGCAAGTCCCTGCGGGGAAACATCAATTGCGTTGAGGCAAAATGTTTTCCCTTTGTTTTCGGGTTTCAGGCTGAGGTCGGCCATTTCAACAGCCGTCAGAAGCAGGATGCCACTTCCCATTTTTCCTGCGGCACCCAGTACCGATACATTTTGAAGTCTTTCGTCGTAATTCATTTTTTATCTATTTTGTTTTATTAATCTTCTCCAACAAGTTTTATTGAATATTTATATAATCTATTGGAAATATAAATGTTGTTTTGAATTAATTTATCAAGGTGTGATTTAATGTTTTTAATCAATCCCAATTTTTTTGCCTGTAACAATACACCAATTGTACCTATCGGATGTAAACCACTGGAAACTGCTATTCTCCTTCCTTTTTGTTCGTCAATCAGAATGTTGTCAATATTGTTCTCCATTGCTAATATCATTGCTTCTGATTCGCCTAAATCCAAATCTTTATTTAAAATCAATAGTGCAATTCTATTATTTACATCCAAAATCCTTGTTTTACTTAATTTACTGAAAAGGTCAGAATATGGTTTGTTTGCAACAGAAATCTCAGAAAAAACGGCCTTTGGGATATATATTTCGTCAAAAAGTATAGTTAGCAAATCTAATTTCGAGATTATTGCTAAAGAAACAAGAGGAGAAGAATCAGCAACTATTATCATTTGTTAAATTGTTTCAATTCATCCAATAATTCCGATGGTTCATAATTAATTAAAGGAATCCCATGTTTACCTAACTCCATCCAAAATGTGTATTTATCCATCCCGGCAATATTTGCGGCCTGGCCTGAAGATAACTTGTTCTCCTTAAATAGTTGAATAGCAGTAAAAAGCCTTGATTGTTTTGAAAATTCTTCACGATCAAGGTTTAATGTTGTCAAAAGATAATCAGGTATCTTATAGCTTATATTTGCAGTTTTCATCATTTTATTTTATGTAACTTAACCAATTGCTCAAAACAATTAGGTAAATATACTATTATTTCCACTCTGGTTTTCTTTTTTCCAGGAATGCTTTCATCCCTTCTTCGCCTTCGCTGCCCGGACCGAACAGGCTTCCAAATTCGTGGGCTTCCAATCCACAGCCCACATCAAAGTTGGATTGCAATCCCTGACGTGTAACGGCTTTTACTTTTCTAACAGCCTGTGTCCCTTTATTCGTAATTGTCTTGGCAATCTTCATTACCTCCTCCATCAAAACTTCCGGTTCAAAAACCTTTTGTACAAGGCCGATCCGGAGGGCCTCGTCCGCACTTATCATATCTGCTGTCATCAAAAGGTAAAGTGCGTCGCCCAGCCCAACAAGCCTTGAGAGCCTTTGTGTGGCCGCATATCCCGGGATCAGCCCGAGGCTTACTTCCGGTTGGCCAAATTTGGCTTTGGTGCTTGCAATCCTGAAATCGCAACCCATGGCCAGTTCCAGGCCGCCCCCAAGTGCAAATCCGTTAATGGCTGCGATGACCGGGATTTCAATTTTCTCCAGGTTGCGGAACGTGTTCTGCCCGATTTTTGAAAAAGCCGTTCCTTCTTCCTTGTTTTTCGAAACCATTTCGGCAATATCGGCACCGGCAACAAAGGCTTTTCCCTCTCCGGTAATTACCATTGCTTTTATTTCCGGTTTTCCGGATACATCGGAAATCATATTGTCCATTTCGTTGAAAAACCGTGTGTTCAGTGCATTCATGGCTTCAGGACGGTTGATTTTTACCAGGGCAATACTGTCCCTGATTTCTAATTTTAAAATTTTATATTCCATAACTTGATTTGTCAAATATGTTGTTTAATATTGCTTTCAAATTTACTTAAAATATTTTAAGTAAACAGGCCAACGGAAGGTGATTTTTTTCCGAAAATATTAATTGATTGAGAATTACAGGAATACATATTGGGCTTTTGTTTTTTCTTGCCATCTGTTTTATGGTTGGGGATTCGTTTGCCCAAGATGTTCGGGTTCCCGTGAAAAATGTGTTCTTTGTGGAACCTGGATTTAAAATGGGTAGGATGATAGATATTTTCCCTGGCGTGCACTCTGCAACGGAATCTTATTTTGCGGAAATCAATTTGGGTTATCAAACAACAGGAAAACAATGGTGGAACAGTTATTATAATTATCCCAGGGTTGGCGTTTTGCTGTCATATGGTTATTTGGGAAACAAGGATGTGCTCGGGAGCAATATTTCCATCTTGCCAAATATGTCATTGAAGATTACCGGAAATGAAAAGTTCTCGCTTAGAGGACGGATTGGTTTGGGTTTCTCATGGTTTTTAAAACCTTATGACCGGATCACAAACCCTGAGAATAAATTTATTGGTTCCCGCTTAACGCAGTATTCACAGTTTACATTGGAAGGGAACATTAAGCTTTCCGAAAAGGTGTTGCTGACTTCGGGTGTTTCGTTTCATCATTATTCAACGGGCCATGTGCAAATACCGAATATTGGGGTGAACATACCGAGTATTAACCTGGGGCTGGTTTTTTATCCAACCAAGATCCCGGATCGCTCACAATACACCGATACGGTCTTTACGGTTGATAAAAGGCTTCTTTTTAATTTGCAATTGGGACTGGGCGTACATGAATATGCTTCTACCACTTTTGCCACGGGCGGACCAAAATATCCCATCTATGGAGGTGCTTTGTTTTTGTCAAAAAGGCTTGGGATGATCCTGGGCTTGCAATTGGGTTTCCATATTAATTATTATGCAAGCTTTTATGATTACATTATTGCGAATGATTTTTATGCCTCGAAGCAGCGTCTTAAGGCTTTTACGCTTACCCCTTTTGTGGGGGCCGAACTGCTCGTGGGCAGGTTTGGCTTTACGGGCCAACTTGGGATTTATGCCTATAATCCCTTTGTAAATGACATGAATGGGCATTTTAAAGAGACCGGAGGAAAAAACAATTATCTTAAAAGGATAAATACAAACAGGTTGGGCGTAAAGTATTATTTATTGGATGCCGCCCGGTCAGCAAGTAAAAAACCATATATTGGACTGCTTATCAAAACCGTAGCAGGGCAGGCCGACTTTGTAGAGGTGAATATCGGTTGTGCATTTTAAGCCTAAAAAAGATTTCATAAATCCGCAAGCCTGCCTGCTGCCTGTCTGCCGGAACGCCCGCCTGATCAGGACGGGCAATGTCAATAAGTTAAGGAATTAAACATCCTACCTATTCGAAACAAGCTTCGACAGGCTTGGCCTGACCACTTAGTTTTTAATCATTCTTGGACTTTTGAAGCGGTCACATCTCTTAAGTTATTGAGATTGGGCCTGGACGGGCAGGAGGTACGGCAGACAGGGATTTGTATCCGTGCAATTAGATGAACGGATTAACAGTAAAAGCATTTACCTGTTTTAATGATATGGGAATCCGTGTAATCCCCGTATGCTTATGCCGAAGCTTCAGCATAGGCACTACGGGAGAGTAAGTAGTGATACTGGGATTTATAATTTGAATTTAAAAAGCAGTCCGTTCTGAGCAGTAATCCAAACAAGCCCATCCATGGACGAAAAGACGGATAAAAGGTTTTTATCGGTAAAGGAAGAAACTTCGTTCCAATCATCGCCCCCATTTTTTGTAACGAGGGCAACCCCATTGTTCCCGACGATGATACCATTTATTGCATCCATGAACGTAATATCATTGAAATGGAGCCGCTTTCCAACAAAATTTGTCCGGTGGATTTTTTCCCAGGAGTCGCCACCATCAGTTGTTTTGTAAATCCCTCCATTGTACCCGCAAGCAAACCCGGTATTGTCATCGATAAAGTGCATGGCCGTGTAAAAATCACCTTTGATATCAATGGGCTGGTAGCTTTTCCCGCCATCGGCGGTTTTGTCCATTGCACCGTACCCACAAAAAATCCCTTCGTCATATGTTTTAAAATGACTATCCGATAATTCATTTTCAAACAAATCAAAATACCACCACCAGCCCCGGTTCCTTGTCCTGAAAACAAGGCCTTTTGCAAATTCCCCGCCGCCGGTCACATAAACCATGCTGTCGTTTACAATCTCAACATGGTTCAGGGGCATAATATAATTAGGTGCAGGTATCCATGGGTATTCCATCTTAAACCAGGAATTTCCCCCATCTTCAGTTTTGAGGATCAGGATACTGTCGCCACAGGCATAGCCAATTTCCATGTTTAGAAATGAAATATCCTTCAGGAGCTTGTCAGAGGAATAAACTTCTTCCCATGAATCCCCACCATCAGTTGTTTTGAAAATATACCCGGATTCGCTTTTTGTACCGCCACACACAAAGCCGTTTTGCCCATCAAGGAAATGTGCGGAAAAAAGGTCGGTCTTTAAGGGGAAGGGAACAGTTTCAACAGAAATTTCTGTCGTGTCTTTTTTACAGGACATGAAAAAGAACAGGGCAATAACAATTCCGAGCTGATATGTTTTTCTTTGGATTTTCATAAAACCAGTCCGCAAAACTACAAAATACAGGGTGAAAACAAAAAAGCACCCCAGCTATTAAAAGAGTGCTTTTTTTGAAGAAGACTTATTATCTGGTTCACATCATTATGTGCAATCAAGGGAGCAACGTGAGTTTTACCACGTTTTCGGTAGCAATCAAAAGAAGGAAAAAAACAATGACAAGAAAAAGCAAAGTGATATTTGGATTCAATTTTAAAATCGGGAATTTGGCCTTTTCAATAAACAGGGTCATCAGATTTTTCATTGGGCAATTAATGTTTCTTTATAAATTCTTTTCGGTAAGATGGGGATAAATTCGTTTTGGTTGCGCGGCCATAAACTTTTTTTGAAATTATTAAATAAATGAAAACGCAACCCTTTCTTTTTTATTCCCATCTACTAAATAACCTTTTAAATATGGTGATACAATTTTTTTGTACATTAGTGGTTTTTCTCTTGATAATGTTTTTTGAGGTAAGAACCAGTGGACAAAAGTGAACTCGGTGACATATTAAAAGGTTGCGTGGCTGGAAAAAGGAAGGCGCAGGCCCGTTTGTTCGAAGCTTTTTCGGAGGATATGTTCGGGGTATGTATGTATTACTCCAAAGACCGTACTGATGCCGAGGACACTTTGCACGAGGGCTTCATGAAAGTGTTTCAAAATATCAAGCAGTATGGCGCAAAGGGTTCTTTTGCGGGCTGGGTTAGGCGCATCATGGTGAACACGGCCCTTGAGAAGTTTAGGAAAAAGCAGCAAATGTATGCCCTGGGCGATGAGTTTGAGTGTTATGAAGATATTGACACAGCAAACGTAATCAACGATATTTCGGCCCAGGATTTAATTCATTTGATAAGGGAGTTG
>JAJRTT010000480.1 GCA_024278155.1 Bacteroidota bacterium
CCCCTTGTTTTCCCGAAAGAGTGCTGTTGCTTTGTCTTTTAATGAAAATTCCATTTATGTAATTTCTTCTTAAATCTTAATTCGTTATATCGCTTCTTCGCCCATTCGCCCTTTTTTGCCCTTTCGCTCTCTTGCCTTTTCTCGCTCCCTTGCTAATTCCCGAGCCACTCATATCCCTTCTCCTCCAGTTGCAAGGCAAGTTCCTTTCCACCTGTCTTCACTATTTTCCCTTCGTAAAGCACATGGACAAAATCAGGGACGATGTAATCGAGCAAACGCTGATAATGTGTAATCACAATGCTTGCATTGTCTTTCGACCTGAGTTTGTTCACTCCATTGGCCACAACCCTGAGTGCATCAATATCAAGGCCCGAATCGGTTTCGTCAAGGATAGAGAGCTTTGGTTCCAGCATGGCCATTTGAAAGATTTCGTTTTTCTTTTTTTCGCCACCGGAAAACCCTTCGTTAACGGCCCGGTTTTTCAATTTGTCCTTGATTTCCACCAACTTCCTTTTTTCTTCCATCAAGGCAAGGAAATCCCCGGCAGACAATGGGTCGAGGCCTTTGTGTTTCCGGTGTTCGTTAATGGCGGTGCGCATAAAATTGGTCATGCTCACACCGGGTATTTCCACTGGGTACTGAAACCCAAGGAAAATCCCTTCCAGGGCCCTTTCTTCCGTTGAAAATTGAAACAGGTCTTTATTGAGATAGGTGATATGCCCATCGGTAATGTCATAGCCTTCCTTGCCGGCAATTACCGAAGCAAGTGTGCTTTTACCGGTTCCGTTAGGCCCCATGATGGCATGTACTTCCCCTGCGTTCACTTGCAAGTTCAGTCCTTTTATTATTTCTTTCCCGTTTATCGAAACGTGGAGGTTTTCTATTTTTAGCATTTTAGATAGGTCGTTATATTTTTGCTTTGCTTTTGTACTTTCCTTTGAATTTGAACTATTAACAAATCCATACAAGTTGGATTGCTTAAAATAGTTTTGCTTTTTTCAATCTGTCGGGTCTCAACCGCCTTTGCTGTCTTCGACCCAACTCGTTTTTGTCAATCGTATTTCTTTTTAAACCTTTCAGGTCTCTTCCGCACAAGCTTACCTCGTCCTGAAAGGTTTACCTCGTCCTGAAAGGTTTTTATCCCACGCTCCCTTCCAGGCTTATTGCCAGCAGTTTTTGTGCTTCCACCGCAAACTCCATTGGCAATTGTTTCAAAACTTCTTTTGCGTATCCGTTTACTATCAGGCCAATGGCCGTCTCCATATCGATTCCCCTTTGCTGGCAATAAAACAACTGCTCTTCCGAAATCTTGGAAGTGGTTGCTTCGTGTTCCACAATGGAAGAGCTGTTTTGCGTATCAATATAAGGAAAAGTATGGGCACCGCATTTGTTGCCCAACAGGAGGGAGTCGCATTGCGAGAAATTCCGTGAGTTAACGGCCCGTTTGCTGATCTTCACCAAACCGCGATAACTGTTGTTGCTATAACCTGCAGAAATCCCTTTTGAAATAATCGTGCTTTTCGTGTTTTTTCCGATGTGGGTCATTTTGGAGCCCGTGTCGGCCTGTTGGTGGTTGTTGGTAACGGCAACAGAATAAAATTCCCCAACCGAATGGTCGCCCAGTAGGATACAGCTTGGGTATTTCCAGGTAATGGCCGAACCGGTTTCAACCTGTGTCCATGATATTTTGGAATGGCTTCCTTTGCACATACCTCTTTTGGTCACGAAATTGTAAACCCCGCCTTTTCCGTTTTTATCACCGGGGTACCAGTTTTGTACCGTGGAATATTTCACCTCGGCATCTTTCAAGGCAATGATTTCGACAACGGCAGCATGCAATTGGTTTTCGTCCCTTTCAGGTGCTGTGCAGCCTTCGAGGTAACTAACATAACTTCCTTCATCGGCGATAATCAGCGTTCTTTCAAATTGTCCTGTCCCGGCCGTGTTTATCCTGAAATAAGTGGAAAGCTCCACCGGGCAACGAACCCCTTTCGGGATATAGCAGAACGAACCATCCGTAAAAACGGCAGAGTTTAGGGCGGTAAAATAGTTGTCGGATGCCGGTACAACCGAGGCCATGTATTTCTTTACCAGTTCAGGATGGTTTAATACCGCATCGCTGAATGAGCAAAAAACAATCCCCAGTTTTTCCAACGTATCACTAAAAGTGGTTTTTACCGAAACACTGTCAAAAACCGCATCAACGGCCACGCCCGAAAGTCTTTTTTGCTCTTCCAGCGAAATGCCAAGTTTCTTGAATGTATCGAGCAATTCAGGATCGACTTCGTCAAGGCTGGCAATTTCTTTTTTCTCCTTGGGGGCAGCATAATAGATGATGTCCTGGTAATCAATGGGCGGGATTTTCAATAGTGCCCACTCAGGTTCGTCCATTTCAAGCCATTTGCGAAATGCCTTCAAACGGAACTCCAATAGAAATTCAGGTTCGTTTTTCTTTTTTGAAATAAACCGGATAATGTCCTCATTTAAGCCCTTTGGCGCCACATCCATTTCTATATCGGTCACAAAGCCATATTTGTAATCGCTTTGGGTTACTTCTTCCAGTATTTTGTCTTGTTCTTTTTCCATTGTAAATCTCTCCTAAACAGCCTATTTGGATTGAATAAAAGCAGGCCGCAAAAGTACGAATTATCCGTTTCAAAACAGGCGTTATAAGGTAACAAATAATTGAGGGTTTTGTTAGTGGGGATTGTGAAAATAAAACTTGTCAAATACTGGAAATAATTGTAATGCCATTGATATATTTGAAATGTTTGGTATTGAGAGTGGCAAGTGGCAAGTTGTAGGTTCTTGCAGTAGCACCAATCATCAAATCAGGCGTGTCAATTTGTTTACGGAAATAATGAATTAATTCTGAGGTATCCAAAAAAATTACTTGCTTCTCCATTTTATAAGCTGCTGTCTGTTTTCTAAGTAATCATGGTACTGATCATCTGACATGACAGGCCCCCAAAGGAGGAATTCCTGAAATTCAGATTTTTCATCTACAGGTTTAGTGTTAATAGCTTTTTCATTTGCATCGGCCTTTATCTGTTCAATCTGAACAGCAGGTAATTGCCTTATCATGTTCAATAACTCATTAAATTCTATGTTAACATGTAATTCCATATTGCAAATGTGATGAATATTTTTAAAATTTGTACAATGCCATCATAAATTCCTAATTTTGCCGACCAAAAAAAATTTTATGATCGAAAGTAAACCCACCCGTACCGAGCTTTCCGAAATTGGTGAATTTGGGCTGATTGATATGTTGACTAAAAACATCAAGCTTAAAAATGAAAGCACTGTCAAAGGCGTTGGCGATGATGCCGCTGTACTTGATTTTAAAGATAAACAAACACTTATCACCAAAGACCTATTGATCGAAGGTGTCCATTTCAACCTTACCTATGCCCCTTTGAAGCATCTCGGTTATAAAGCTGCGGTTGTAAATATTTCAGATATTGTTGCCATGAACGGGATTCCCCGGCAGTTGCTCGTTGGCCTGGGAGCTTCTAATCGCTTTTCTGTTGAGGCTTTGGAGGAAATTTACAAAGGGATTTACCTGGCCTGTGAGCAGTACAATGTTGATTTGGTTGGTGGCGACACCGTTTCGAGTACCGGGGGGCTTTTTATTTCGGTAACCGCAATTGGAGAGGCAAATGCAGAAGATGTGATTTACAGGGACACTGCCAAAGTGAATGACCTTGTGGTGGTTTCCGGTGATTTGGGGGGTGCTTATGCAGGACTTTTATTGTTGGAAAGGGAAAAGGAAACCTATAAGGCCGATCCGAATATGCAGCCCGATCTGGATGGTTACGATTACATCCTTGGCCGGCAGTTGAAACCTGAAGCCCGCTTGGATGTCTTGCGGCTTTTGAAAGGGGCAGGGGTGAAACCCACATCCATGATCGATATTTCAGATGGCCTGGCCTCAGAGGTGATGCATATTTGTAAAAAGTCAAAAGTTGGCTGTGCGATCTATGAAGACAAAATCCCGGTGGACGTGCAAACCGTGCAGGTTGCCGAGGAGTTTAAACTGGATCCAACGACTTGTGCCCTGAACGGCGGGGAAGATTATGAATTATTGTTTACCATTCACCAGGAGGATTATGAAAAGCTGAAAGATGTTGAAAGTATTTCCATTATAGGGCATATAACGGAAGAAAGTGCCGGTATCAACCTGATCAGCCGTTCCGGGGTTTCGGTGCCGATCACTGCTCAGGGTTGGAATGCATTCAAATAATGGGATAATTCTTTTTCGGATTATCCACCGCCTTAACCTTTCGTCAAAATCCGAAAAAGCTGAGTTCATTTACCATCAATTTCTTGTCTATTGCCCTTTCAACAGTATAATTTTTTCTGAAAAAGCAACACTCCCTTTTTTGTCAAATACTTTAAGGAAAAAACTCCCTGCCGGCAATCTGCCCGTTCTCAGTTTGGTTTTTGCTTTGTGGATTTCTTTTGCAAGTACAAGGTTGCCCGCCATATTGTAGATGTATGCGTTCAATCCACTGTAATCCCCCGCCACCTCAATTGCAAGGACTTTGTTGGCAGGGTTTGGGAAAACCTTTATGCTTGGCGGTTCTTTGGGAAAGCCATTTTTTACCGCTGTGACCAGGTTGCGATCTATCGCGCCGAACACCAAATTGCCCCCATTGTCCATTTGGCCTTTCCAGCATTGTCCATCGGGCGATTTCATGATTATGCCTTTATTGATGTCTTCAATGAAAATATCACCGTTTGAAACCTGAAGTTTTGCCATAGGGCTGTCGGTGCCGATGCCCACGTTGCCACCGCTGTTGAACAGGTAATCGTTTTCTGAATTGAAAAAAAGCCCCTGCGTTGGGTGGGCTTCTATACCGTTCAGTTCGCTGGCCAGTTCCAGCCTTGCCGTGTTGTTTCCCGTGAACGAATTGGGGCTTGTGCCTTGGGTTCTTTTGCAATTGCCAATTGTCCCCCTAAGCCATCAGCCTCCCGATTTTTTCAAAAAGCAGTTCTTTTTCAATGGGTTTTGAAATATAATCATCGCAACCTGCCTTAAGGAATCTTTCCTTGTCTCCTGCAAGGGCATAGGCCGTTTGCGCTAAAATAGGTATATCTTTTTTTATTGCTTTTATTTCCCTTGTCGCGGCAAGGCCATTTTTGATGGGCATTTGGATATCCATCAATACCATGTCAATGTTGTTCTTGTTTTCTATGAACAAGTCAATGGCTTCCTGTCCGTTCCGGGCCCATATCAGTTTTGATTTTGTTTTGTTCA
>JAJRTT010000481.1 GCA_024278155.1 Bacteroidota bacterium
GATTGAATTTTGCAGAAAACCTGTTGAGCCGGAACGATGGCCACAAAGCCATATTATTCCGTGGAGAGGATTCCGTAAAAAGGGAACTGACATATTCCGAATTATATGAACAGGTGAGAAGGGCCGCCGCGGGTTTAAAAAGGCTCGGCGTGAAAAAAGATGACAGGGTGGCTGCCTTCATGCCCAATATGCCCGAGACGGTCATTTTGATGTTGGCCGCTGCATCCATCGGCGCCTATTGGTCTTCAACCTCGCCTGACTTTGGGATCAAAGGTGTTCTGGACCGGTTTTCCCAAATCAAACCAAAAGTTATACTTGCTGCCGATGGCTATTTTTACAAAGGGAAAGTATTCGATTCACATGATAAGCTGGAAGGTATTATTGGCAAACTGCCCGGTGTGGAACATATTATCCTTGTTGATTACACCGGCCATATCAATAAAAGCGGAATCCATAATGCCATAAAATGGGAAGAGGTCGTTGTCCCTACGGATGAAGAATTGGTTTTTGAGCAACTCCCTTTCAACCATCCACTTTATATCATGTATTCCTCAGGGACCACAGGTTTGCCAAAAAGCATTGTCCATTCGGCGGGGGGAACCTTATTGCAGCATTTAAAAGAATTGAGGCTGCATTCCAATATGCGGGAAGGACAAACCGTATTTTATTATACAACGTGCGGCTGGATGATGTGGAACTGGTTTGTTTCGGCTTTGGCAACAGGTGCAACATTGGTTTTGTTCGATGGAAACCCTTTCTATCCCGGCCCGGATGCTTTGTTGAAAATGGCTGATGAACTTGGGGTTTCGTTTTTCGGCACAAGTGCAAAATATATTGCCTCTCTCGAAGCCGCAGGCGTAAAACCAAATGAAATCAGTGATTTCCCGGATTTGAAGGTGATTGCTTCAACAGGTTCACCCCTTACCGATGAGAGTTTTGAATATGTTTACCGCGATTGGAAATCGGATGTTCAGCTTTCTTCCATTGCCGGGGGGACTGATATTGTATCCTGTTTTATGCTGGGGAATCCGGTATTGCCGGTTTATAAAAGCGAAATCCAGTGCCTTGGATTGGGAATGGACGTTGATTGTTTTGGGGATGATGGAAAACCGGTTTCAGTGGGTCAGGGGGAGTTGGTTTGTAAAACTGCATTCCCGTCCATGCCTGTTTATTTCTGGAACGATAAAAACAACGAACGTTACCATGACACCTATTTTAGTACTTATCCAAACATTTGGCGGCATGGCGATTTTATCGAAATCAGTGAACATGGAGGGGTTACCATGTTTGGCCGTTCCGATGCAACCCTGAACCCCCAAGGTGTGAGGATCGGGACTGCCGAGATTTACCGTGTGGTTGAAAATATGGATGAAGTGGAAGATTCTGTTGTGGTTGGCAAAAAAGAAGACGGGGACGAGAAAGTGGTTTTGTTCGTGAGGTTGGCCGATGGCTTGCAACTCAATGATGAATTGATAATGAAAATCAAGTCCACCATCAACAAAAATTGCAGCCCCCGCCATGTCCCGTCCATTATTAAACAAGTTCCCGAAGTGCCTTATACCATCAATGGGAAAAAAGTGGAACTGGCCGTTAAGAAAATGATCCACGGCGAAGAGATCAAAAACAGGGAGACACTCACCAATCCCGAATCCCTCGATTATTATAAAGATATTTTGTAGATTTGTACCTGATTGAGCATAATATCTGTTTTGAATAAAAAATAAGTTTGTATTAATTATTATGCTTTTGCATTATGTTTTATAGAAGAAAAATTATTTTAGCCTTATTACAGCTTTTTGATGGTAAATTGGAAAAAATAAAGCTGCAAAAGTTATTGTTTTTGTTTGTTCAAAAACAAGACCAGTCTACATATGATTTTGTCCCGTACAAATATGGATGCTACTCTTTTTCTGCAAATGCTGACGTTGGAGCGATGGTTAGAAAAGACCTTGTAATAGAAGACAGCATATATTTTATTAAAAGGGATAATGTCAATTACTTAAAGATGCTAAATGCAAGTGACTTGATGTTGTTACAGGATACTAAGTTGTTGTATGGCAGAATGGGAAACAATGCATTAATTAGGCATACTTATGTTAATTTCCCATATTGGACAACAAAAAGTGAGATTGCTGAAGCGGTATTAACACAAAAAGAATTTAGCAGGGTAAAACAAAGTTTTCCCAAGAAGGAAAGATCCATTTTATTTACGATTGGTTATGAAGGCATTTCATTGGAAGAATACTTAAACCGATTGTTGAAAAATGATGTTAAAACTTTGGTTGATGTAAGGCAAAACCCATTAAGCATGAAGTATGGTTTTAGCAAAACATTATTGAAAAGGTATTGTGAGGGGTTGGGGATAAGGTATTTGCATTTCCCGGAAGTTGGGATACAGGGAAGTAAGCGGCAGGAATTAAATAGTCAAAGTGATTACGATAGGTTATTTGATGTTTATAAGGAGGAAAGCTTGCCTCAAACCATAATGACCCAAAAAAGTATCATAAAACTTTTAGAAAAAGATAAACGAATTGCACTTACTTGTTTTGAAGCCAATATATACCAGTGCCACAGAAAACCATTGGCAGAATCAATTGAATCATTAGCTGAATTTGCTTATGAAGTAAAACATATATAATGGCATTAACAAAGGTCTTGATTACAGTAAAAACATACCCTGCTATTTCAGGTAAGTATGATGAATTGGTGTGTACGGCTGGTTTTCGTGAAGATGGAACCTGGATTAGGATTTATCCAATACCATTTAGAAAAAAAACGTATAATGAACAATATAGGAAATGCGATTGGATTGAATTAGATCTGGTAAAGAATACAAGGGATTTCAGGCCTGAAAGTTTTCGCCCATATTCACATCAAAGTGAGATAAGGATCATTGATCATATTGACACAAGGAATTGTTGGGCCGAGAGAAAGAAAATTGTTTTGAACAATGTCTTTTATAACCTTACAAATCTTATTGATAACGCGAAAGATAAAAGTATTGGTACTTCATTGGCTGTGTTTAAACCAACAGAAATATTGGATTTTAGAATAAAGGAAGTTGGGCGTGAGTGGGATAAAGACAAATTACAAAAACTTGATGATGAAAGGAAGCAACTTAATTTATTTGAGCATCCGGAAAACCCTTTTGAGGTTGTAAAAAAATTGCCATATAGGTTTACTTTTGTTCTAAAGGATAACATGGGTAAAGAAAGCCAAATGATGATAGAAGATTGGGAAATAGGGCAACTTTATTGGAATTGTTTAGCAAGACATGAAGGGAATGAAGCCATGGCTGTTGCAGATGTGAAAAAGAAATATTTTGATGATTTTGCAAAGACTAAGGATTTATTTTTGTTTTTAGGTACTACTCAGTTGCATCATTATGTTTCACGCAATCCATTTATTATTATTGGAACATTTCATCCAAAAAAGGATTCTCAAAAAAGCTTATTTTAATTTTTATAAAAATATAAAAAAACTGGTTTTATGCAATACCCAAAAAAAGTAACGATAGGCGACATAACCGTCAGGGACGGTTTTCAGCACGAAGAAAAATTTATCCCAACCGAGGCCAAGTTATGGCTTGCGGAGCAATTGATCCTGGCCGGCTTCAAACATATTGAAGTTTCCAACTTTGGAAACCCGAAAGGGATGCCGCAGTTCAAAGATTGCGATGACCTGTTCAAGTTGATCAGGAACAGTAAGAAACTCAAAGGCAAATTGGACGATGTGATGCTTACTGCCATCACTATCCGCGAACGTGCCATCGAACGTGCCATCCAGGCAAAGCTGGACGGTTATGGCCCCGACAGGATTTTGTTGATGGTCTCAACCAGTGAATCGCACCACAAAACAAATTCCGGTCTGTCTTTGGCCGATTATTGGAAAATGGCCGAAGAGTGGATCCCAAAAGCACATGATGCAGGGATTAAAGTAAACGGTACCGTGAGCACAATCTGGGGCTGCCCGATAGAAGGGCCCACAGATCCGAAAAAAGCCATCGAATTTACAAACCGTTGGTTCGATATTGGGGCCAATGACGTTGAACATGCCGACCATGACGGCTCTGCTTCCCCCGACCGCGTTTATGATTATTTCTCAATGCTTCTGGACAATGTGGACAACCCGCACAAACAAATTGCACATTTCCACGTTACGCGTGGATGGGGAAATGCCAATGTCCTTGCAGCCCTTCAGGCCGGAATGACCAACTTTGAATCCACCATGGGCGGAATCGGCGGGCAGCCCGCAAACTTCGTGAGCGGTGTACCTGTTTCGGGAACCGGTGCATATTATTACAAAGATGCATTGGAGGTTGGGCTTGTGTCCACCGAAGACATGGTGGTAATGATGGACGAAATGGGGATAGAAACCAATCTCGACATCGATAAAATCCTTGAAATAGGGAATATGGTGGAACGGATCGTTGGCCGCAGGCTGAGGTCCGAATCCATAAAGAACGGAAGGATACCCAAGTTTTTGAAGGGGTAGCTATACCAGGTCACATTGAGCCTGTCGAA
>JAJRTT010000036.1 GCA_024278155.1 Bacteroidota bacterium
GAGATTTCCTCGGCCTTGTTCGCCAAAATCTCCAAATCATCCCCATACAGCTTTACGGCCACATCTTCACGGATTCCGGTCAAAAGCTCGTTAAAACGCATTTCGACGGGTTGGGTAAATTCAAAGTTGATCCCTGGCAAAACGCCTACCTTTTCCCTTACCATATCAACCAGTTCCTTTTTCGATTTGGTTTTGGTCCATTCCTTTTGCGGTTTCAGTATCACAAATATATCGGCAATATCCATGGGCATCGGATCCATGGGCAATTCGGCGACCCCGATACGGCTTTGGATAGACTCGATTTCATCCGGGAAGTTTTCGAGGACAATCTGCTCTAAACGGGTAGAGGCCTTACGGACTTCTGAAAGTGATGTGCCAGGTTTTAAAAATGCCTGGAAAGCAAAATCGCCTTCGTCCAATTGCGGTATAAACTCGGCGCCCATACGTGTGAACAAGAATCCACCGGAAATCAGCAATATCAAAGCAATTCCGATAATTATCCGGCTTTTTCGCAATGCCCAGTCTATTACGGGCAAATAAATCTTTTCGAGATATTGGATAATTTTGTCGCCCCAGGATTTTTTATCTGTTTTGGGAGGCTGGAGAAAAGTGGCGGCCATCATCGGGATATAGGTCAAACAAAGGATAACCACGCCCAATACGGCAAAACCAAAAGTCATTGCCATGGGGATAAACATTTTCCCTTCAACGCCCTGCAATGCAAGGACAGGTATAAACACGATGAGGATAATCAACTGCCCAAAGAAGGCCGAGTTCATCATTTTACTTGCCGAATTATAGGCCATCTCGTTCCGTTGGGGAATATCGAGTTTGGTCCCTATCAGTTTTTTTCGGTGAAGGGAAAATATCATGCTTTCAACGATAATCACCGCACCATCGACCAAAATCCCAAAATCGAGCGCACCGAGGCTCATCAGGTTGGCCCACACGCCGAAAATGTTCATCATCACAAATGCGAACAACAGAGCCAGTGGTATGGTAGATGCCACAATAAGCCCTCCCCGGAGGTTTCCGAGGAAAATGACCAAAACAAAGATAACGATCAGGGCACCAATGGCAAGGTTTTCCGCAACAGTGGAAGTCGTACTTCTGATAAGTTTGCTCCGGTCGAGGAAAGGCTTTATCTCTACACCTTCGGGCAATGATTTTTGGATTAGGGCAACCCGTTCTTTTACGGCCTTTATCACATCATTGGAATTTTCGCCCTTCAGCATCATCACGATCCCTCCCACGGTTTCGCCCTTCCCGTTTTGGGTAAAAGCGCCATATCGTACAAAACTGCCATATTTCACATCGGCCACATCACGGATAAAGACCGGCTGGCCGTTTAAATTTGCCACGAGTGTGTTTTTGATATCATCGATTGACCGCATCAGACCTTCGCCACGGATGAAATTGGCCTGGTAGTTTTTTTCAATATAAGCCCCTCCCGTATTCTGGTTGTTTTCTTCAAGGGCTTCAAAAACATCCGATATCGTCAATCCCATGCTCCTTAATTTGTCGGGATTGACAGATACTTCATATTGCTTTCCCCTTCCCCCAAAGGAATTTACCTCGACCACACCGGGCAACATGGCCATTTGCCGCTTCACGATCCAATCCTGCATACTCCGGAGTTTCATGTCGTCGTACAAAGAATCGTATCCCGGTTGTACCTGCAAGGTATATTGATATATTTCGCCCAAACCCGTGCTGATGGGCGCCATGAAAGGCTCACCAAAACCTTCGGGTATGTTTTCCTTCACCTCTACCAAAGCCTCGCTCACCAATTGCCGGGGCAAATATGTACCAGCGTTGTCCTCGAAAACGATGGTGACCACCGAAAGGCCAAAGCGTGAAACACTCCTGATTTCCGTGACATCAGGAAGGTTCGCAACGGCAAGCTCCACCTGGTAGGTGACAAATTGTTCAATATCTTCTGTACCGAGGTTTGGTGCGGTGGTTATCACCAAAACCTGATTGTTGGTGATATCCGGCACTGCATCCAAAGGCACTTTGGTCATGGAATATATCCCGCCAATTATGAGGCCGATCGTCAGCAACCAGATCAGTGCCTTGTTTTTTATTGAAAATGAAATTATTGCATTTATCATTTTATGTATTTATGTTGATTTTTGCATTATGGATTATTGCCTTTAACAAATAGTCCTGGCTACAGGGTATCTGAAGGATGTAAATCCACGAAGCTGGTTTATTAAATGTTTTTTGAAATTTTCCCTCGCAAAATATCGTTGAATACCCTGCAAAACAATTATGCCCTGGGAGGGTTCCAAATAGGATTGAATACAGAGAAATAGTAATCGGTGATAAAAATTTCCGTAAGCAAGGAATAATCAGCTTTAAGCTGTGAAAAATGTATCTCCTCGCCCACGAACGTATGGTGACCTGAGTGGCAAAAAAAGAAAGGGTTGCAGATATCAGTATCTGCAAGATGATGTAGATCTACCGATATTTCCACGGAGGCGGTGTCCGGCCCCAAATCCCCTTCATGGTGATCTTCACAGGCAATGCCCGATAAAACCAGGATATAAACAGTCAATATGGCAGCAAAAATACGCATCACTTCTCGTTTATATGTTCGTTGACAATGCTGAGCAATTGGTTGATGTGCGAATCGGTGAGCGAATAGTAAACCAGTTTCCCGGTTTTTCGGTTTTTCACGATATTCAGGTTGCGCAAATAACGCAATTGGTGCGACAAGCCCGAAATCGAAATCCCGACAATGGCCGCAAGATCGCAAACGCATAATTCGCTCAACTGAAGTGCAAGTATTATCTTCAGGCGTGTTGGGTCGGCAACAGCTTTAAAGAAATTTGCCATTTCTTCAACGGAAACTTCTTTTGAAAGCTTCTCCTTTGCCCTGTCAACGGCCTCTTGATGGATAATGTTTACTTCACAAACTTCAGTGTTCATAACGTATCACTTGAATGATTGCGCAAATGTACAATTAAAATCCAGGATAGCAAGTTTTTTTTAATTATTTTTGAAATAAGTTGGTTTAATCATTCATTCAATGTCCTGGAGTTATCGGTGTTATTGTTGGTGTTTCAAAGACCTTCAAGAGTTGGAACAAAGCAGAAGCACCGGTAACAGGTCAAAAATCTTGCAAGTTTTCTTTTTAGCAAAGGACAAATAAAAAAGCAACATTTGTCACAAAATATTACATATCTTCGACTATTATACAGACATCATTTTGGATTCATTCGATAAAATATACAACGACAACTATCTGCTGCTTTACAGGCTCGCCTGCAAAATCGCAAATGATACTGATTTAGCTTCGGATATAGTTCAGGAAGTATTTATTTACCTACATGAAAAACTACAAAATGGACATCGGGTTAATCATTTACGGGCTTGGCTGAGCAAAGCTGTTTACAACAGGTGCATCGACCATTTAAGAAAACCGAAACGAAATGTCGGGCTCAAATTATTAAAAAACCATAGTATGGAAAACGCTTTATTGGAAGTTGCCGAAACAAAAACAGCAATCTATGAAGCCCTTGACAAACTAAAACACAATGAAAAGATACTGGCAATACTCTACAGTGAAGGTTTTTCATACAAAGAGATGGCCGAAATAAGCGGGATCAAAATGAGTTCGATCGGAACCACCTTATCAAGGACATTAAAAAAATTAAAAAAGGAACTAACATCATTGGGACATGAACTGCATTAGCGATGAAATCATTCAAAAATATATTGATGGAGAGATCAAACATGGTGAAATTGTTTTAGTTGAACAACACCTTATGGAATGTACACCTTGTTACGAAAAGGTCGATTTACATCGGAGCTTATCAATTAAACTGAAGACTGTAATTAATTCCATTGTTGATGATAATATTGAAATCCCCATATTTGAAACAGACAAGGGCATTCCTGAACAAACATTCATAAAAAGAAATAGATATGCTATTTCAATTTCGGCATTAATTTCCGCTGCAAGCTTGATCCTTTTCTTTGCGGTTTTCAAAAACGAAAAGGGAATAAACCAAAACGACCATTTTTTATTCATTGGCAATTTTGATTGTGAAGTTGATGCAAACCAGCCTGCAACACAACAGCCTTTGCTCATTCATATTACAAAACCTGACGGGAAACAAATTGATTATATCATGAATTAAACAAAAGCATTTATACAATCCACAAAACCACAATTATGAAAAAGATAAGCATTTTAGTAATTTTTGCCATTTTTACTGTTTCCGTTTCTGCCCAGAATTTAATGGACATTTACAAGAAAGGCACGGTAAAACTGGTCCCAGACATGGGATATGCCCAAAACAACAATTGGAACAAGGTTTTTAAAAGTTATTACGATACGATTTACGGAGCCCCGATGGGAAACCGAAAATCATTGATAATAATGCCTGACGGCTCGGTATTGGTCAACCACAGATACCGTAACTTTTACACAAAATTTTCACCTGATGGGAGATTTGAAAAAGAATTCGGCATTACCAACAGCAAAGGGAAAAATTTCAAAAAAACGGAAAGCATTGCGGGAGTCCTGAACGACAAGGTCCTTTTTTCGAATCTTGACAATATGGGCAACATGGTGTGTTCCGATCTTGACGGGCATTATGTCAAGACTTTAAAACTAGATTATGCGGCCAAGCAGGTAATACCCCTTTCCTATAATAAAATTGCTGTTGTAGGCTGGGTAATATGGAAAGATAAATTTCGTGACTTTGTGGCCATAGTTGATTACGAAACAAACGAGGAAAAAATAATTTGGGATCATTTTACCAATAGGTGCAACGAGTTCGAACATTGCAATTTGTTCAACTACAGATATGATTTCAATAATCAGGGTTCAATTTTATTCTCAAGTATGCCCTACGTCAACAATATTGGAATGAGTTCAGCTCCGGTCATAACATGGCTTGAAGATCGATTGGTGGTTGGGATTCCGACAACAGGTGAGATTTTGACATACGACATTGAAGGAAAACAGATTTCAAAAGACAAAATCAATTGGGCGGTCCATGAACTAAGCGTAAAGGAGCAAAAAGAAATCCAGCAAAAAGCCATTGACAAGTTCAAAAGCAAGAAAAACCCCAAATTTGCTGATTGGGTTTCCCCAGAAGAAAACCGGAAAGCAAATAAAATATTGGTTGCTGAAATGGAAAGCGATTTGAAGAAGATTTCAAAACCCATTAAAATCCCCTATTTCTCAACGATCCTCAAGGATTCTGACAACAATTTGTTATTCTTTGAAATCCCCGAGGAAGAAAACAAGAACAAATTCAATGTATGGGTTTATGGGGGAAAAGGCCATTTTATCGGCCAAAGCAGCTTTGTTTGCGATGATTATCAGTTACAGATAAACACATCCAAGATGGTGTTTCACAATGGGTATATTTACTCTCTCCAACTTAAAAAGAACGTATCAGGAGTCCCACTCCGCCTTGTCCGCTTTAAACTGACCAATGAATAAGCTGCTTACAAGCGGCTCTCCCCCTGTTATCCTGACTTTATCAATACCCAGTATTGTCCCCACGCTTACTACATTATAAATCTCCTCGAAAGACAATATTTCTTTATGGCCAATTAAATTAACCCCACCGACCGGCATGCAATAGGAACACCTTAAGTTACATTTGTCGGTTACTGAAATGCGCAGATAATTGATATTACGGCTATATTTGTCGAACACGGTCAGTAATGATTACGTTAAAAAAGAAACAATTTGAAAGAAGCAAGCAACAACACGGTTGCCAATATATATTTAACAAGGTTTTTACTAAACTTAAAACTGCCAAGAAAAGAGCCGACCACACCACCAAGGACAACAGCAACTATCCAAAAGGCAATATTGGGTGTAATGTATTGTCCTGATATGTTCAGGCCGATTATTCCGGCTGTCGAATTCAGGAAAATAAACAGGGCAGAAATACCGGCAGTCTCTTTAACATTTGCCCAACGGAACAACAATATCAGAGGGCTTAGGATTATCCCCCCTCCTATCCCGATCATTCCCGAGAAAACCCCAATAACCCCTCCCGTCAAGAACAACGAAGCCCATGATGGTTTTTTAAGATTGTCAAACTTAACAGACTTTACAACCAACATCCGAAAAACAGCAATAAATAGGCATAAACCTAAGATAAGCTTATACAATTTAGGGTTTAAGGTTACCCCGGCACCAATAAATGCCGCAGGTACCGAAGCAATAATCAAGGGAACAAGAATACCCCATTTAAAATGGCCATTTTTATAAAAGGAATAAAATGCGGTAGCGGAAACAAATAAATTCAATGTCAAGGCCGAAGATTTCATTATTTCGGGCGCCATTCCAAAAATTGCCATTAACGCAAGGTAACCACTGGCACCCCCATGGCCAACGGAGGAATAAAGAAGGGCCGTTATAACCAATAACACAAAAAAGACAATCTCTAAATCCATACCATTAATATTAAAAAGACCTTCGTTTCACAATGGAAAGCAAGGCCCAAAAACAACAATGGTACTGCAATTAGTTGTTTTTCATCCTCCTTTCCAATTCATCCCTTACATTAGTTCAAGGATTCGGGAGGCCAGTTATTTCTATCCTGACCCATAGACCTGAAAACCATGGGCAAATACCTTTAGATTGACAAGTTCGGAGTTATATAAGCAAAAGAACAGATGTTAAATTCGGGTTTTCAACCCATACTTTTTGGAAATTCAGCAAGCCCTGCCGATCTTGTAAAAAAGCCCAAACACCTAAAAAGCGCACTATAGTAGTTATTGGCCGTTTGTTTCAGCCCATGACCGCAAAACCCGGGCACCCATTTATTAAAGTGTCCCTTTAAGAAATCCCCCTGGGCATCATAAAACTTTTTTGCTTCAACAGGTTTTTTATCCAACAGGTTTTTTACTTCATTGAATATCAAATAGTACAAATACTCGGCCTCGACCGCAACATGATCGGGCAGATCCCTGACCCCCATATTGAAATCAAGTCCCATTTTCCTGTATTGTTCCAATACCCAAATCGTATCATCGGTCATGACGGAATCGCCCCCTAAGTAAATTGAACTATAAGGTGGGGCGAGTGTTTTGAACGGGCCGACGAACAGTTGGGCATATTCTACCAGCAATTCGGTTTCGGTAAAACCCTTTAAGGATTCTTCCAACTCTTCAACACACCCTTTTTTGTCAATGTTCAGTATTTCAAATGATTTTTTGAGGGAAACGAACAAGCCTGAATCCCTTAATACCTCATCCTCTGGTTGGCAAAAAAGCGCAGAAAACAAATTGAAGGCATTGGCCCTTGCCTCTTCTATGGCTATAAAATCTTCAAATTCCATTATACGAGCTTTTTTTTAAAAGCATTAAAATAAAGAGACTTGAAAACAAGCCTCTTTATGAAAAAAAGTTACTACACTTAATTATGTAAACGACATTAAAACCCCAAGCACTATTTTACGACCAATATATTTGCCGTAAAAGCTTTTCCATCAGCAGTTAGCCTGCCAATATAGGTGCCTGTTTTAAAATCGGAGACATCAAAACGAACCTTGTGCTTGCCAAATGGCATGCTTTCCCCGTCCATAACCTTTAAGACTTCCTTGCCCGAAATGTCGTAAATGGAGAAATGGATTTCAGACGTTTCATTGATTTCAAACTCTGCCGTAGTGTTTCCAGAAGTAGGGTTCGGGTAAACTTTCAATTTCTCGTTCATTTTCCTGACTTCGCGCCTGTCAGAAACACCCACGTTGAAATCATTCAAATAATACACATTTGGGCTGGTGCCCGCTTGCCCTCCCGGCAGCATTTCGCCCAAATTGTTTTTTAGCCGGGAATAACCACCGGCAATCGCTGCGTTTATTTCACTGTTCGGATCGTTTAAGTCCCCAAATATACGCGCCCCTGTCGGACAAGAAACCACACAATAAGGTTGTTCCCCATTTTGTACCCTGTGATCGCAGAATATACATTTTTCGGTTACGCCAGAAGGCCTAACTGCCCCATAATCGGGATGTGTATATTTGTTTTTATCAGGAGGTACGACCCCGGCCAATTGGACAATTTCTGCCGGCGTTGAAGTCCCACCAGGGATAATCGCTGTTTCATCGTCATAAAAACCGTGTGTGTTCTGCCCTGTTGGGTTAAATGAAATTACCGAATACTGAACCCCATCTTGTATCGTATATTTAGAACTGTATGGGCAATTTGTCTGACACAACTGGCACCCGATGCACAATTCATCGTTGTGCATAGTGATCCCATCATCGGTTTTGTACATTGCCTTTGGCGTAACAGGACATACTGCCACACAAGGTGCATCTGTACAGTGGTTGCACAACACAGGCAGTACTTTGTACTTAACATCACCTTGTGCGAAGGTACCTTCTGTGTGAGTAAAGAAGTCGGCCCAATTGTATTTGCGGCCTTCCTGCTCGAATTCGGTATTATTTTCGGTTTTACAGGCTAAAGCGCAGGCTCCGCATCCCATGCACTTATGTAAATCTATTGCCATTCCATATTTTGCCATAATCTATGTTTTCTATGTTATTGTTAAACTTTTTCAATTTTCACACCGGCAAAACCACCATTCCTGGCCGTTGCACCCGATAGTCTATCATAGTCGTCAGGTAAAACTTCGTTATTGTTGCCCCCTTTTTCGGTAAGGCTGGCATAATTACTGGCAAACCTTCCATAGGCCCAGTGGCCCCCGCCAAATGTTTTGCCAACGGTTCCGGGCTGGACACCCTCCCATAACCTGACAATCGTGGTAAGACTCCCGGTTTCTGATGTAACCAATACATTGTCACCATCTGCAACCCCAATAGATGCAGCATCGGAGGGGTTCATTTTTATGCAGTCTTCCCAATTATGGTCTCCCGGATCGAGCTTTTTAAACTGATAGTACCAGGGCAGGTTATGGCTTCTCCCCTCCCGGTTAAAACGGGATTTGATATCTATGAAATCAAAAGGATACTCCACATTGCTGCCCCACCGCCTTGGTGTTTCGTAATGAGGGACGAAAGCAAGTTCGCCCTGCGCCTCATAATTACATTCCGATAATACTGTATCGATATCCGACCCATGTTTATCGGCATGATCCTGAAGTGCTTCTTTAAGTGTTTCGCTATAAAACTCAAATTTGCCGGTAGCTGTTCCAAAATTCCCGCCCCAATGGGTTTTAAACGTGTAAGGCCCTGTCGTAACCACGCCTTTCTGCAAAAATTCCTCCCAACCTCCAGCTAAACTGTCATAGGATGGTTTGGTAAAGATACGGGTCGCAAATAATGCAAATTCTTCTTCATTTTGAGGGGAAGCCCCTGATTCGGGGTCAGCAAACTCATTAACATAATAGTCGTATAAATTGGAAAAGCCTTTTTCCTGCAGTTTTTTTGCAAGCATAAAAGGTATCTCATTCTCATCGCCCTTCACATCATACAATTTGTTGATCATGGGCTGCTGGATCGAGACTTCTGTATGTAAGTTCCCATGAGTCTTCACATAGGACGATTTTTCGACGGTACTGAAAGCAGCAGGAAGGACGATATCGGCAAATTGCGTCATTTCGGAAGCATTTGTTGTGATATGTGCGAAAAACGGAAGTGCCGAAAGGGCATCGTACCATCTTTGTGGCTGCGTTCCCGAAAATGAAAAATTACACCAATTGCCAATCACCACTTTTATGTCATAAGGGTCGGCGGCCAACATGGCATTGGCCACATTGTTCGTTACAACCCCTTTGCCCGAATGTTTTTTCATTGCAGGCATCCTGAATGTCCCACGTTGATCGATTTTATGGTATTCAAGTCCTTCAAGGGCTATTGCATCCTGATAGGAACTATAATCTGGTATGCCGCTAGTAGAAGATGACACAGTCCTGATTGGCCCACCATAATTATCAACAGACCCCAGCAGGGCATTGAGGGCGTAAATGGCCATGCCCGTGTATGTCCCCCTTGGGTTCATGACCGGCCCGGGGCCATACCAAACAGCAACATTGGGGGCTTGCGCCGCCATATTGGCCGCAACTTCTTCGATTTCCCCTTGTGAAATGCCAGTAACTCCAGCGGCCCATTCCGGGGTCTTGTCCTTTAGTTCAATATTCCACCATTTTACCAAACCACTTGATTCTACTTCCGTGAAATCATTTTCGTTTACAACAGTATTTGCAGCAAATTCAGAAACCCCGTTCCCGTTAAAATCGCCAACAAATTCTTTATGCCACAATCCATTCACGAGGATGTGGTGCGCCATAGCAGAAGCCAATGCCCCATCTTCCCCGGGTTTTACGGCCAGCCATCTGTCTGACTTGGCCGCAGCCCCAGTCAATACAGGATCTATGGTCACAACAGTTGCATTTTCCTTGACCTGGGCCCATTTGCTCATGGCGTTCGGGACCTGTCTGTTCGACCTGAACGGATCAACGCCCCATAAGATAAGATACTTTGTGTTGACGAGGTCATAATCCCTATAACCCCAAAAAGCTTCCGTCCAATAACTCCCTGCTTTTTCGGCCTCGGCACAAATAGAACTGTGCGATATCCCGTTTGGAGAGCCAAATATCTTAGGGAGGCCCGAATAAATGATATCCCTGCTATAAGAATACCGCCCCCGCAAAAACATAAATTTATGGGTTTCATTTGCGTTGCGCAATTCCATCATTTTTTCGGCAATGGTATCCAATGCCTCATCCCATGTGATAGGCACAAACTGTGGGTCAATGCCTTTACCTTTAATGGGGTTTGTCCGTTTCATCGGAACTTTTAAACGATCGGGGTCATAAACCTGTTTTGGGATCATATGGCCCCTCGGGCAACATTGTCCCGGGTTAAGGGACGAATTTTGATTGCCACGGACTTTTACCGCCCTTCCATCCTGGACAAATATTTCGACTGGGCACCATGTTGTACATCCCTGACAGGTTGAAGGAATCCAATCGCCTTCATACAAACGGGCCTTTTCAGCTGTAAGGGCAGAAAATGCTTCCAATGTCGGACTAAAAGTAAATGCCCCGGCCCCGAGGACACCAAAAGTTTTAAGAAAATCCCTGCGTTTAACTTTCATATTATCTCAGTTTTTATTTATTGTTTGACATAACCTAATATTACGTGCAACAAAACTAAAACAGTCAGGGAAACTATGGTTATGGGAAAAGGGGTAATAATTGATGGGAAAAATGTAATTTTACTTATAAAAAAATTAAAAATACAGTTATGGATTTGTTAAAATGAATTTGCCGGGTTTCGAATAGGCAGGGCAACATGAGAACAATGAAGGCCCCCAAAACCGTAATGCCCTTAGTGTAAACCTATAATACCGATTACCAATCAATTGGTATAACAACCCGGCCATCTTTGAATAGCTGATTTGTTTCACCTGGCTTTGCGGTAAAATGGGTTATCCTATCAAGCTGATTTGCCTTAACAGGTCCGGTTTCAAGATTTTGACTTTTCTCCTGTTTATGATCATGATCCCATCATCGACAAATTCCTTAATTGTTTTCGACAGGCTTTCTTTTGACAATCCGCAGAATTCGGAAAGCTCCTTTAACGTAATTGTCAGGTCAAATGGATTGGAGCGGTATATTTCATCGGAAAGATAGAGCAAGGATTCGGCTGTTTTCCCCTTTGATTGTTTATGTACCTGATTTGAGATCCTGATAAGGGCCTTGATGTAACTTTTGTTCAACATTTGAATATAGGCTTCGGCAAAATCGGAATTGCTTTTCATAACACGTTTAAAAACCGAGTTGTCGATTACACAAACGCTGGAACTTTCAATGGCCGTTATCGTAAAGTGGTGACGGTTGCCAACATATAAACCCGGGCCTGCGATAAAATCAACTGGTTTTGCAAACCTCACGATCGTATTTCTTCCGGAATCGCCCTCAACATAAACCTTTGCCAATCCACTTGTAAACGAAAGTGCATGGGTTGAAGGGGCACCTTGTTTGAAAATTGTTTCACCCGGATTAAACAATAGTTCATACCTATTATTGTTCACAAGTTCCAACTCAGGCTCATTCAGGTACTTGAAGAACGAGGCTTGCCTCATGCAATATTTACAATGTTTGGAGGTTCTATTCTTCACATTTACCGATTCTGTTATTCTGTTATCGTTCACAGCCAAAAATTTTATCAACGGAAAGTTTACAATCAATATGCCTTAAAACCCCTTTAAGCTTTGATACTGTTCCCGGGTTCAAACAATACTCTACTTTCACCCCGGAAATATGGCCTGTAATCAATCCTATCTTTTTTAGTTCATTGAGGTGCTGATCGATCGTTGTCCTTCCAAGTGGGATTTCTTTGGAGATATCACCCGTAAAACAAGTGTCCATTTCAGCAAGGAACATAATGATAGAAAGCCGCGCAGGATGCCCCAGTACTTTAAGGAACATCGCATCTTCCCGGATTTCCTTGTTAAACAGCTCAACCTTGGCGCAAGTCATCTTTTTTTTGCTGTAAAGATAGATTAAAGAATCGTTCCTGACGTAATTATACGGAAGAATCTTTAAGACATTTTCTGAAGGACACACATCCGCCAACACTAATCCTGGCGCACTCCCCTCTCGGCTTGCGCACTGGTGCGCACAGGGGGGGGCGTGCGCTTTCAACATCATTCATCCGATGGTTATGTTTGACGAACCAGTTGGGTCGAAAAAGATGGGTGCGGTGGTAAGTGGGGTTGAATTCATCCGATGACCCGAAGTCATCGGATGATTATTATTGGAATATGGCAGAGCGTCCACGCTCGTGTAAATCAAATATTTTCAGACGGCCCTGCTTTGTTTTGGATTTCAGTATAGGATCAAGCATAAGATAATCAGGAAAAAACGTGTTGTTGTTCTTAACACCTGAAACCCAAAGAGTGTCGTTTTCCACCACCAGCCCAATCGGCATCACATCGCCCAAAATGATTTCATGGTCAAAAACCCATCCGGTTTCATGTTTGCAGCCAATGAAGATAATTGCAAACAGTAAGATATAGATTTGATGTTTCCGCATTTCAGTCAGGATCGGGATAGGAAATTTCGCCCGGGGTAAAACCGGCTTTCTTCACTTGTTTCCTGATGTCGTCTTCGGCGATTACTTTCCCATCTTTTACCGTTAGGGTCATCAATGCTTTTTCCACATCAATTTTCACACTGTCGACCCCGGCAATCCCCATCGCCTTTTTCTCAAGTCCATAAGCGCAAAACGGACAGGACAATCCATCAACACGCACTTCTACTTTTTTAAGGGCAAGCGTATCCGAAGGTGATTGTGCTTTTATATGGACAGTTCCCAAAAAGACAAAAAACGATATTATTACAATTAACTTTTTCATATATTTTCCTTTTCTTTTAAAACATTAAAATCCTTGTCCCCAATAAAACCATGAATTTTGTTTTTTGGCCGGGCTCCACATCCTCAATAAGCGGTAATTGGACCCCTGTTTCAAAAAGCACCCTTCTTCCAGCTATATATTGGATAGCGGGGGCGACAAAAAAATTGTTACTGGATTTCCCCAAAATATAATTCCCCGCGAATTCAAGGGACAGGTTGATTTGGCTCGGTGGATATTGCTGCGGTAGCAATGGAACACTAAAGCCAAAATTATAGATTAGGTTGTCGGGTAAACCTGTTGAAGTGTAATTGTACCCAAAATCGCCGTATATCCCATATCTGGTCGTTACAAAACCGGCAACTATTCCCGTAAGGGTTTGATAAGCACCGCTGCCAATGGCCTGAGAGGTATTTGTTTTTCCGGTGGGAAAAGACTGTTTCACCCTTGCCAAAACCCGGAAAGTTTTCCCCTTTCCGTCTTTCTGGAAAAACACATATTTCACGAACAGGGCAATATCTCCCAATCCCGTTTGTGTTTCCATCTCATTTACCGATTTACTGATAAAAGGGGCAATACCGCCCACCTGGAACTTTGCCGTAATATTATAAGGGACTACCACCGGCTGCAAGTAAATATTCGCATTTCCCTTTTTGATGAGTTTTGCAAACGTCCGGACACCTCCCCCGTCCAGCCCAAGCAAAACAGGTGTTTGCACA